>JAOZRC010000190.1 GCA_029940345.1 Desulfobacterales bacterium | reverse complement strand
ACCCACCCTACAACATTACGCATAGCGGGTAGTTTATTTATTGGAAATTCCCTTAAGGATTAACCGATCGCATCTTTTACGATTTTTAATAACTCATCCCGATCAAACGGTTTGCTTAAGGTTGCCAGCGCATTTTTTATCGCATATTGATTTACCGACATGCCGCTGATGACAATCACAGGTATATTTTTTAACTCCGGGTTTTTGGTGTATTTGCGATAAAAACGGGGGCCCCACTCTTTGGGCATGTCCAAATCCAACGTAATCAGGTCCGGCTTTTCCGCTTTTATCATTTGCGTCGCCACGGTTCCATCGGAAGCCGTGCAAGTGTCATAGCCGTTATCCTCGAAGAATGTCTCAAGATAGGTTACAATTGCCGGATCGTCGTCAACGATCATAATTTTTTTAGCCATTACATCTCTCCTTGTTTTATTCTCCAGGTAAATTCCTGACACCCTGAATTTTGCATTGTCAGGGAGCGCTTGCCAAAATATTTTGGGCTTCGTTCAATAGTAAATCAGGTTCCGGTGGTTTTTCAAAATAAGCGTCAGGCTTGGGAAGGTTACCTTTTCCACCGCTATTGAGCATTTTCAGGTAATGCAAAAAGACCTCTTTTTTAACACCCGATAACATAATCACCGGAATTCGTTTGAGATCGGCATCTTCTTTAAGCCCTTTATACATCAGGGCACCGCCCTCTTCGGGCATCATCACATCAAGGATGATCAAATCCGGATGTAATTTCCGGGCGTGGTGCAAACCGTCTTTACCATTATTGGCGACCGTCGGCTCAAATCCGTTTGTCTCAAATAAAACCGACATAAAAATGCGCATGTCCAATTCATCATCCACAATCAGGATTTTATTTTTAGCCACCCTCAGACTCCGTCGCATCCGCCTGTGGGGTAAGCTTCAGGTCAGCCACTTTATCCGGACGGTTAACACTGGCAACCGGGCATGATGCGCGTAGAACCACCTGCTCAACGGTGCTTCCTAACAAGGCCTGTTCAGGATCGACTTCACGGGTGTGATGAGACATGACAATCAGGTCGCCGTTTTTCGCGCGTGCATACTTTAAAATTTCTACATAAGGTATGCCTTCCAAAACGTCAATCTCATAATTATCATAATCCGTCATTTGAGATACATAGGTGTCTTTGATTTTTTGTTTGGCTTTAGCGATTTGAGCTTCAATTTCATCCTGCTCCAGTGTTTTACCGGCATGCATGGCGCTTATATCCAGCGCATGGAAAAGCCAGAGCTTACTTCCGATTTCCTTGGCTAACTGGTAGGCAAACAAAAAGGCTGAATACGAAGCTTTGGAAAAATCGGTACCGAAAATGATATTGGAAAAATACCATAAACAGGTGGTGCAAGGCCGGCTGACAATCAGCACGGGGCAGCGGGCGCCTTTGGCAACTCTTTGCATGGTGCTTCCCACAACGCTTCGATAGCGTGTGGCGCCAGGCTCTTCTTGTCGGGAATGGGCGCCCATTACAATCAAATCAGCATTTTCTTTACGCGCCATTCGGAGAACTTCCCGGTGAGGAACGCCGATGACAGATTCAATTTGATAGTCAGAATTATCTCCGATTTCGTCAGCGTACATCTCTTGCAGCTCTTTCTTGATTGCTTCGACATACCTCGTCCCGTAATCATCCGCTTTGCCGGTGCGCACATCGGTGACCTGCTGGCCAAACCCATGGCTCGGAAGCCCAAAAACATGGAACAGATGCAAGCTTGAATTGTATTTTTTGGCCAGATCGAACGCAACATGGGCGGCATGGTCGCATGCCGGTGTTGCTGTGGTCGCAAATAAAATTTTTTCAAACATTTTTACCTCCTTAGTTCACAGGCCATGAGCGTTCCTTGAAAACTCAGATCCCATAAAACGCCATCAATAAATTCAAATAAGGTGAAAGCCGCTTCAAACTCGAAAATATCAACCGAATCCCCGAAAACGATGTGTTTAAGATTACCTAATTTAAACGGCATATCCAATAGATTGTCCAGTGTGATCGTTTTGATCTCAACCGTTTCATCTTTATGAATCCCACGAAGGGAATGATAAATCTCAAGACGCGGTTTGCCGGGAAAACCCACCATTTCGACGACTTTGGCAAATTCAAGATGGTCGAAGCCATCGTACAGACAATTTTCCGAAGGACTTTCATCGTATTGTTCTCGGAAAGTCACAAAAAACGCATTCAAACGCGCCAGTATCTCATGGCGTTCAAAAAGCTGGAAGAAGCTCCGCAATGTATAACCGCCTTCGAGCGTGATCCCGAAACCTAAAAACATCAGCGGATCATCATCGGCAGTTTTGCCATTATGCGCGATGGAGCCGTTCTTTTTTAGCAGTATTTTGTTCATCGTGAAAGTTTTAACTTACAAATTGAAAAATTTCGACCTATGCAATAGCTGCAATGTAGGGTGGGCAAGGTTTTTACGCTTACCTGTTTTATAGATGATGATTGGGCGCTGTTGCATATTTTGTTAAAGGAAGCGGCCTTTGCCCACCGTTTAATAAATCATGGTGGGCAAAGGTTGTTTCATTTAACGAGCCCTTTGGCTTTGCCTAATCATCAGCCATAAACTTGGTAAATGCCAAAACATTGCCCACCCTACACCTGGTAATTAATCTTCCGGTTTCAGATGCTCCGGAACTTCAACCATATTAATCAAAAGCGGTTTCAGAAATGACCAACGGATGCCGTCTTTGAAAACTTCTTCCATATCGCGGATGGCATCCCAACAGTTATGGCAAGGTGAAATCACCAGTTTGGCTCCGGTGTCCAAAATCTGTTGCCGTTTGATTTGCAGGCCGGCATTGCGTTGCTGGCGATAGCGTCCGATACCGTTGAATCCACCGCCGCCGCCGCAACAAAAATTATGCTCTCGGTTGGGGCTCATTTCACGGAAATCTTCGGCGATATAGCTCATAATTTCACGGGAAATATCTTTCAAGCCGCCGTTGCGAATATAATTGCATGAATCCTGATACGTCACCGGTTCTTTTATTTTTTTGGCCGGATCGATTTTCAGTTTACCGGTTCTGAGGGCTTCGGCCACCCATTCCACGTAATGAATGCTTTTAACGGGTGTTTTACCGGTTTCTAGCCCGGCCCAGTAAGGCCCTTCAATTACGGTGGAGCGATGAGCATGGCCGCACTCCGTACCCACCATACGTTTGGGTTTCAAACGGTTCATGGCGTCGTAAACCGATTCCACCTGCATTTTGCACGCGGCCCAGTCACCGGCAAACATCGCCAGGTTGGTTTGCTCCCAGCCCTCACTTGGCACTGTCCAATTCTCACCAGCCAGATGGAAAAGAATTGCCGCTTCGGCGATATCCTCGGGATAATGCTTGGGTTCGCGTGCATTCAGGGTGTACATGATATCGGCATTCACTTTATCCACGGGAATGGCCAGGCCGGGCCAGTCATCTTCATACTCTTCCGCCATCCATTCACATGTGTCCACCCAATCTTCACTGGTGATATCCATTTGCGCTCGGAAGATACGATGCATTCCGGTACCGATTTTCAATTCCCACGGTACAAAGCCCTGGGAAAAACAGAGACCCCTGAGATAACCGAACATAATGCCCATATCAATGCCGAAAGGACAAAAAGAACCGCAGCGGCTGCAACAGGTGCATTTCGACCAGGCCGTATCCATGACCATGCGCATGAACTTATTATCCACATTGCCTTTGCGTTTGACAATCTCGCCCAAGGTTGACTGGATTTTAAAAGACGGCACCTGCTCAGGGTCTCGATTATTAGCGAGATAAAGAAAACAACTGTCCGCACACATACCACAGTGGGCGCATATTTCAAGCCATGTTCGCAACCGTGATTTCAAGGATGCCTTGAGTGTTGTCCGCAACTTATCCGTATCAACATCCAGCTCTTCCATTTCCTTATAGTATTGTTTACCGCTTTTATCCGCCAAAAGAGCGTTCAAGTACTCTTTGGTGTCCACTGTCTTTCGATTGCAGAGTTTTCCTTCAGCCATTTTTTACCCTCAGTCTGTATATAATCTGAATTTTTAATATAATAACCTGCTTAACGTTACCAGGCAAAGCCTTTGCCTTTCATACCGCCTCGTTTGATACCGAAATCCATACCCAGTTGAACGCGCGAGCAGAAGAACAAGACGATATGAGACAGCTTGGTAAACGGGATGCAGATAAGCATAATTTCACCACAGATAATATGCGCCATCAGCCAGAAATGATAGTTCCAAACCTGATGAAATGCCAGCAAGCCGGTTAAAAATGGCGCCACGGTGACAGCTAAAAGAACATAGTCATACACGCTGGTGAGAATGCGCACTTCCGCCAACGCAATTCTTCGCAGAACCAGGAAAAAGGCTGCCACCAGGGTGAGAATCGTCAACAGATCGGCAGCAGGATCGGAAATCGTCCACAAGCTGAAACCCCAACGCTCTTTTAGCAGGAAGTTATGCGCTTGTAGAAAAAGCGGCGTGAACAGCAGACCGAAATGGAAAATAAAAAACATGAATGTAATGCCCGGCTTTGCCCGCCATCCCACTGAACCGAAAGGGAAAATCCAAGCGATGACGGAGCGCAAGGCACCCTTGATTCCATAGCTGACATTCACGGTGTAAGTCACCCGATCCATCTGCCAATGCAGTCCGCGAATGTAGAAAATAACACGGACAATCAATCCGATGAAAAAAATGCCTGACGCTGCTATTGCCGCCGGGCCGGTTAAAAATTCATACATTTGTCACTCCTTGCATGCTAATGCATTCCTGAAAATCTTAAGTGATTAGTCCTCATCCCTATCCGTCAGAAACAGCCAAAAACCGGTGACGGAGACAAGAATGGCAACGATAAGCAGATAGGCGATGCCTTTGGTGTAGGTTAAAAATTCCTGCAATGTATAAAATTCCATAACTTCAACCTCTTTTTTATTTATCATTGTCTGAATCAGAATTTACAGAATTTTAGAATGTTCAGAATTATGTTAAACTGTAAGTTTAGCACTCCTTCGAATATTCTGATTCAGACGAGTTTTAATGTTCCTCTTGATAATCTGGATGCGCATACAAAATCGGCATACGGGTTACGATAAAGCGGAAAGCGACCACGCCCAGCGTAACAACAAAAAGCGAAATCGCAATTTCCATCCAGTGGGGGACGTATTTTTCATCCGAAGGCAGATGGTAGTTAAAAGCGATCACACAGATATTCAACCGGTTAAGGACGATCCCCAATACGGCCAGGGCGGATGTCCATTTTATCAAATTCAGATTTTTTTCACGCGCCCCAACCGCATACAGAAAGCAGGGCAGCGCTACAAAACCTAACATTTCCACCAGAAACCAGGCACCGTAACCGGTTGTCAGGTAATGCCAATTGTTGTCCATGGCGATGCCAACCACTTTGATGGCAAAATAGCCGAACAGAACCAGCGCTGCCGCTTTGGCGAAACCAAAAGCGACGCCCTCTTTTTCATCCAGATGAGTCTGGTCCATCTTATGAGCGAAATAACGATGAGACAGCGAACTTTCAAAAATGACCATGGAAAGACCGGCGATGATGCTTGATATAAAAAAGTACACCGGCAGATGGCTGGAATACCAGAGCGGATGAAGCTTGGATGGCGCTATTAAAAACATAGCCCCTAAAGAAGACTGATGCAGCGTTGAAAGAATAACGCCGAAAATAGTCAGCACCATAGTGAGCTTAATAACGATATTGCGCGCTCTTCTTAAACCGAGCCATTCCATGGCCGCCGGTGAGAATTCGATAAACAACACCGTTAAATACAGTGCCACGCAAGCCGCCACTTCAAAAAGAATCGACGTTGTGCCTTGCTGGGCAATGAACGGATAGGGCAAACGCCAAGGGCGTCCCACATCATAGTGAAGCGCGATAACGACCAGGGCGTATCCTAAAAAGCCGGTTAAAATTGCGGGGCGCACCGCACTGTGATAACGTTTCATACCAAAAATATAGACGGCCGCCGAAGTGACAAAACCGCCGGCTGCCAAGGCTACACCGGCCAGGAGATCAAAACCGATCCATATGCCCCAGGGATAATTGTCATTCAGGTTTGTCACCGCACCCAATCCGCCAGTGAATCTCAGGATGGTGACGATAAACCCTACAATAAGAATGATGCCGGCTACCACATTAAACGGTGTATAGAGTGATTGCGCCGGCGGTGTTATCGGGTTCGTGTTCAAGACCGCTTCTTCAGACATCGAAAATCCTCCTTAATTACTTTTCTGCGTCAGTTGCTTCTTCCTGAGCCTTCTTTTTAGCCTCTTTTTTAGCCAGGGTGGCTTTGTCCAGCGCTTTTTTAACCTCTTTTTTAACCGCCATCTCCTTTTCTTTCTTAGCCAGAGCCAATGCTTTTTTCAGTTTTGCATCCGCCTGCGATTCGGCCTGGGTGACAGCTTCCGATACTGCCTGGGATTGCTCTTCCTGGGCAACTTTATCTTTGCGTTTGGAAACCGCATAGATGCCTGTCAGCAATACCGGCCACAATCCCGCTACAACCGGCACCGCGCCCAGGATCCCCTCGGTGAATTTCGGAGCCGGCGTAACGCCCAGATCTTCGCGCATGCCGATCTGTTCAAATGAACTCCCGGAGAGATAAAGCCAACTGGTTCCGCCCATTTCATGTTCACCATAAATATGATCGACATAACGTTCTGGAAATCTTTCAATGCGTTTGCGAGCCGCCTTGATCAGTTTGTCGCGATCGCCAAACAGAAGCGCTTCCTTCGGACACGCCTCAACGCATCCGGGCAGTTTGCCTTCAAGCACACGCGGATGGCACATCGTGCATTTGACAACACGCGGCGTCAGGGCTTTATCATATTCATACGCCGGGATTTCAAACGGACAGGCAATCATGCAGTAACGGCATCCTACGCAAACCGATTCATCATATATCACTGCGCCTTGCGGTGATTTTTTAAACGCGCCCACAAAACAGACTGAAGCGCAAGCCGGTTCAAGGCAGTGGTTGCACTGTTTTTTGACAAACACCGGTTGTTTGTCGGATTCGGATTGCTTAAAACGGTTAACCACCGTAAATGCGGCGGAATCGGTGCGACGCTTGCGCTCCAAAACGGTTGTGTCTGTAAAATCCTGCTGGGGCGCCGGCAATGCGTTGACTTTATTGCACGCCGCTTCGCAGGAACGGCAGCCGACGCATAAAGTCGTATCGTGCAAGACGCCCAGACTATCAGGATACCCCTTGAAATGCTTATTGGAAGCCGCGTTAGCAGCACCGCCGGAAATGACGCCTGCGCCTGCTGCGCCCAACCATCCGAGAAACTTTCTTCTTGAAACGGACATCATTAAACCCCTTGATAAATTTTTATGTTTTTTTACTTTATTTCTTTATGACAATCGGTGCAACCGGTTGTTTTTTCAAGCCCCATTTTCTGATGGCATCCCATACATTGAATATGATAGACGCCCTTTAAGCTTGGCCGGGGCAGGTCCTGAGCGTTAAATAACTGCTTGCTACTATGGCAGTTGCCACATTTCGGCGGTGTTGCCGAAGCCGGGGCGTTATGGTGGCACCCTTGGCAAATCGTATCATCGCCACTGTGGAAATTGGCCGCCAGTTTATTCGCATCCACCTGTTTAGCCAACGTATGGACAATTTTGCGATGCGGAAATTCAACCGGCCCATATTTGTCCATCATCTGTTTAATAACTACTTTTTCAGGAATATTTTCATCTTTAAATGTATTGCCAAAGGGCTGTTTTTTTTCAAGCATAGCGGCTGCCATCGCTTGGGACGCCTCTTTTGAAAGCGGTGTTGTCGCCTGTGCTTTGGCAGACTTCGGCGGTGATTGATGACATTTAAGACAAGCGGATGAGTTTGCCTGGGAGCGTCGTTTTTCGATCATAAAATGACATCCGGCGCATTCCGGCTTGTTCTGCTGTCTGACATGACATCCCTGACAGCTCATCAGGGCGTCAGGTTGATGCATGGCTTGTTCGATGTTCACCCCCGCACCTTCTTTTATGCCTTTCAGCGTATGACATGTTCCGCAGGCTTCCAGATTGGCGTGATGACAATCACGGCAACTGGCATTATAGCTTTCATGTGATTTGTGGTTGAATGGTGTGAAATTCATCCGTGCGGCAGATTCTTCGGCTCCGTTAGTGATCATGGCCGCGTCCGGTTGGTTGCGTGCATACCGTGGAACATTGTCGATTTTGACGATCTTTTTTTGCGCTTCGGCATCATGGCAACCGGCGCAGTCTATCGGCCCCGCTTTCAGTTTTTGGGCAATTGTATCTCGATGACAATTGATACATGCAACATGGGATGCCGTACGCATGGAAACACGATTTTCTTCGGTTTCCTGGCCGTGGCAATAGCGGCAGGAGCCTTCTTTACCTTTATTATAGATTAATTTTTTATTTTTCTCGTCGTATTCGTGATGGCACTTGCCACATTTATCCGATTGTGCCAGGGAGTGTCGATAATGAAGGGATTGATCGAAGTTGAGTTGTTTCCAGGAAGAGGGCGGAATTTCACCGTTATGGCACTGGCCGCATTCCTGGGGACCGGTTTTTACACCATCCGCTTTCATTTCCCGATGGCATCCGATGCAAGATTCATGGTAAATGTCCATGACCTCTTTTTTACTGACATCTTTTAACCGCTTAAACTTAGGTGAAAGGCGATCAATATTTTTAGCGGCGTCTTTGAGTGTGCCGGGGATCACTTCATAAGCGCTTTCTTTAAGATGACATGCAGAGCAATCACGCTTCAGA
>JAOZRC010000866.1 GCA_029940345.1 Desulfobacterales bacterium | reverse complement strand
CTAAATATGTTAAATTAAAATAGGTGGTTACAATGTTAGCTTGACGCGTATGCCCATCGGGACGGCATATTGGTAGTGTGATTGCGCATACTCTGTTATGCTGAAACGCTATGCCGCCTCGATGGGACTCTGACGAGATATTAGCCTGATGATTCTACAAATATGCCGTCCCGATGGGACTCTGAATAAATTGCACAGATTGAATTTTTTTTTTAAGGAGGTAAAATTTATGTTAAGATCAAACATGCAGTTAAACCGATGGTATTTTTTTATTGCATTGGGAATTATCGGTTTCTTTTTTATCACAGGAGCGCAGAGCGTATTCGCGGATTCGAGTTGTGTGCGATGCCATACAAATGAGAAAGAACTGTTGAAAAACCTTGCCAGGGAAACCGGCGCAAAATCAAGTGCGACTCAAGGTGCGGGGTGAGGCGGTTCCGTGACTCCGTTGGAGCCACAAATAAAAGTTTTAATTGCCGACGAATTTTTTGACACAGACCATGGCGAAATCAGTTGTGAGGAATGCCACGGAGGTAATCCCGGGGAGGATGAAAAAGCCGCTGCTCATAAAGGATCAGATGTCCAGCCTTCGATCACCGACCCGAATAAAAACTGCGGTGAGTGCCATGAAGAGATCACCGCCACGGCTAAAAATGCGTTACATCTGACCCAGGTCACATTCGCTAATGTGATTAAAGCGCGAACCGGGGATGCAGCCTGGCCCGAGGTTGAAAAAGGGATCAAAGACCATTGCAGCTCCTGCCACACCAGTTGCGGCGGATGTCATGTCAGCCGGCCGGCATCTGCCCAAAAGGGTTTTGTCAACGGGCACATTTTTAAAAAACCTGACTTGTTGAACCAATGCACGGCCTGCCATGGCAGCCGTATCGGCAACGAGTATATCGGCATACGCGGCCAGGGCGATATTCATGCCCGCAAATATAATATGGGGTGTATGGGTTGCCACAAGGCGGCCGAAATGCACGCCGCCGCACCTTCCGATTTAAAGGGACGCTATTACTTAAAAGAGAAAATCAATTGCATCGATTGCCATAAAGACCTGGCCGATGGCTCGGTGCGGGATCATGCCATTCACAGCGGCAAGGTTCAATGCCAGGTATGCCATTCCCAAAGTTACACCAACTGTTACAGTTGCCATACGGGCAAGGATAATCAGGATTTGCCGTACTACATCAACCAGCGAGATATGGAGACTTTTAAAATCGGGTTAAATGATGACCGTAGCGCTCCTGAAGCCGGTTATAACTATATGCTGGTCAGGCATGTCCCTGCGGATCATAAAGTTTTTGAATATTACACCAAGAACGCTTTCAGTAAATTCGACCTGGCACCGACATGGAAACGTACGTCACCTCATAACATTCAGCGTAAGACCTGGCAGAATGCCAATTGCAACAACTGCCATGGCAACCGTGATATTTTTTTGAGTGACAAAGACCTTTTAGAATATGAGATCGCAGCCAACCGCAAAATTGTTGTATCCGACTCGCGTTTGCCCAAGAAAATTGCCAAAACCCGTGAAATTGAATTAAACACCGCTCTTGTCAGACGCCTGATGGTGGTCACTCCGGATTGGCTGCATGCCAATCTGAATCTGGACAAGCTTGTTATTGTGGACACAGGGACGTCTGAATCTTATAAACGGGGACATGTTCAAGGGGCGATCAACCTTGATCCGATCGTTAAATTGCGCTGGCCTTGGGACACACAAAAATCGCAGGAATTGCTTGATCCGCAGAAACTGGCGAAAATTTTAGGAGCGTCAGGCATTTCCAGCACCGATCATATCGTGGTTTACGACAGGGATGGATGGCGCGCCGGTTTTTTGGCATCCGTGTTGGATTATCTTGGCGTCCAAAAGGTTTCATTCCTGAACGGAGGTCTCGAAAGATGGGTTCGGGAGGGGTATCCTCTAAACACTGAGCCTGTTGATTTAACCCCCCGCACATTTAAAGCGCAGCCGCATCCTGAATTTATCGCAGACAATGCCATGGTTCAAGAAAATCTGGACAATCCGTTTGCCGTGATATTGGATGTGCGCACGTTGGATCAATCCAAGGGTATCACCAAACATCCCCTCGCTTTAAAAACCGGACGGGTTCCCGGTTCAGTCAAATTGCCTCAATCAGCGCTTTATATGGATCATGGTGAACTCAAGACGCCTGAAGAGCTGCTTTATGTGCTAAAAGCTCGTCAGATCACACCGGATAAGCAAATCATTGTGACTTGCAACACCGGCGCCTGGGCAGGCGGAGCTTATTTCATCTTGCGGTACTTGGGTTACCCTGATGTTCGCATACATGATGGGGCCTGGGTGAGTTGGTGTGCCAGCTA
>JAOZRC010000189.1 GCA_029940345.1 Desulfobacterales bacterium | reverse complement strand
TCTGACGAAACATAAGAGCAATAATTCTACAAATATGCCGTCCTGACGGGACTCTAAATGAATTGCACAGCTCGAAATTATTTAACGTATTAAAAATAAAAAATTTAGTGTCTAACAGCGATTTCGGTCAGCCACTAAGTGCCCGGACAAGCGTTTTTGTACCGAAGACCTCCGAGGTTTTGGAAACCCCGGAGGTCTTATATCCGAAAAACTTATGGACAAGTACTTATTTCGGTAATGCAATAGCTGCGAAACAATCCGCCGATGAAACGAACAGCGGTTCGTATCTTGACAAGCTTGGCTTGTTCCGAGCATCTAAACTAGTTTGGCACAACAACATTCATACCCATTGCAGGCCAAATTATCCAAATAAACACAAAAAGCACAGCCATCAGCAGGATACTCATGGGTATACCCACAAGGAAGAATTCGCCTGTTGTAAACTGTTTGCTTCCGTATGCAATTGCATTCGGAGCCGCACCGATAAGCAGGAGAAAAGGCATTCCGGCCGTAACAAGGGATGAGAAAAGAATCACTTCGGATGCAACACCGAGGTATTGGCCTGTTACTAAGGCTATAGGCAGAATAATTGCAATGGCAGCAACATTCATAATAAAATTTGTCATCAGCATAACCAGGAAAGCGATGCCCATAACGAAAACAAGCCAGTTGGCTTCCTTAAACAAAGAGAGCCAATTGACGGCAAGCCAGTTGGCCGCACCTGTCTGCCAGAGGCAAAAGCCAATACACATCGCGCCGCCAAACAGAAGTATTATATTCCAAGGTATATCCTCAAGGTCCTTTACTGAAAGAATATTCAGCATAAAGAATAAAACAGTAGGCACAAGCATTATGGCGCTTTTATTCAGAAATTTAAGTTCCGGCACAAAAGAGCGTACGACCAACAATCCGATGGCCGAGAAAACAAGTAACAGTGTTAAAATCTCGTTTTTCGTGAGAGGGCCAAGCTTATCATTGAGTTTTTTAGCCTTTTCCTTAAGGCCGGGAATTGTGGCTCTTTCAGGTTTGTAAATCAGCATGAACGCCCCCCAAAGCAGGAAAACCATAAGCCATCCTATGGGGAACATATAGTAAGTCAGCTTAAAAAAGGAAACGTCCGTGCCGGTCATTTCCTGGTAAAACCCAAGTGCGATCGCACCCCGTGCGGCTCCGAGCAGTGTGACGATACTGCCGGCCCCTGCCACGAAAGCCATACCTATAAAAAGGCCTTTACCGAATTTTGTCGGTTTTCCGGTGTCATCATAAAGGTTGTGTATTGTCATCAGCAACGGATAAACCGCCGCGGCAACTGCCGTGTGGGCCATACACATGGTAAGCCCGGCAATCATAATATAGCATCCAAGGTAAATCATGCTTGTCCGTTCACCGACAATATATAGCATTTTATATGCCATTCTCTGTGTCAGGCCTGTTTTGGTAAAAGCGATACCGATTGATAATGAAGCAAAAATAAACCACACGCTGGGGTCCATAAAATCTTTGAAAGCGACATCAGCGTCCCTGATTAAGAAGAGCACCTGTATTAAACCGATTGCTATACCGGTAACCCCGATTGCAACAACTTCGAACACCCACCAGGTAGCAGCGAGCAGGAATAATGCGATAGCCGCCTTGCCCTGATGCGACAACTCAAAGCTTTGACCTCTCGGGTCAACGGCCGGATCCCAGTCAGGTGAGAAATAAACAATACAAAAAAGTGTTACTCCGAGAAGTATAAAAAAAATTCTTTTCCAATCAATTTGTGTTTGCGTATGCTTTTGCAGAACTATCTTGTCCGGCATGGGAGGCAGGCCGCCCGATTTTGCTTTTTGTGGCATAATAATTTATCCTATCCTGATAATGGTTTGAATTTTCATTTATGTTTCTAATTTAATTCCAAGATTCTTGGCAATTTGTGAGATTACTTCCACAGTCCGAATAACTCCGACAACAGCGTCGTCCTTAATTACAGGCAGCATACTGATTTGGTAGTGGTTCATCTCGTATATTATTTTAAATAAGTGGTCATTATAGTCTACTGTGGCTTTTATGGGCGTCATTATGGCGCTCACGGTCTGTTCGGCCCGTTCTTCAATTGATTTATGCAACCTTTCGGATGACATTTCAAGAAGATCAGGGTCTTGTTTGGCCTCAAAAAGATGTTGGGAGTAATGCGCCTCACTTCCGAAAAAATTTTCCGGTTCAAATCCTTTCATAATGTCTCTTCTTCTTACAAGGCCCATGAGATTATATTCATCATCAAAAACCAGGACAGCTCGGGGAAGCGATTGCACCCCGTCAATTTCGAGCTGTGAATGCGTTAACTCCGCAATTGCATGCCTCATAGAAAACCAATAAGGAATATGCGGGTATTTGTTTAAGGGAATCATCAATTCCCCAGCTATTTTCGACTCCATATCTAGCCCCCTCTAAAAATTAAAATTATTTTCTATTTCTACAATTCACTATGAATTATTTCTTCAGAAATGCCGGATGCTCTTTTCATTTCTTCCTCATTAAAATTATATTTAACGCCGAGTCTTTTGATATATTCCCTAAGAAAAGCGTGTTCCGCCTCATCATAAGGTTCTAATTTAAAAATATCAGAAAGGTATCCTGCCACACGAAATGTTTTCTGGAACAGCATTGCCCTTTCTAAAGTATACAGGATCTGTTCCTTATTAAACGGTTTTATTAAAAAATCAAATACGCCGTTTGATAGCGCTTCTATTTCCGTATCCAGTGTACTGAAAGCGGTGCACATTATCATTTGTTCAAAACGGCCTTTTGACTTGATGTACTTAAGGATATCCATACCATCCATTCCAGGCATCTTCAAGTCCGAAATGATTACATCAAACTGATTTTTACTCAACAATTCAGGTACTTCAAGTGAGTTTGTAGTAGTGATTATCTCATATTCCGTTTTGCGGGAAATAATCCTGTCCAGCGAACGCACCATATCCGGTTCGTCGTCGACGATAAGAATTCGTTGTTTTTCATTTGATCTGTTTTTCAGTATGCCGGGACTATGTTCCTCGTATTCTATTTCCTGTGCTTGTTTTTCTGCCTGTGCCTGTTCAGTTGCCTGTGTTTGTTCGGCTTCCTGTTTCTCTAAATTAAATGATATTCTCCAATTATACATGATCATAAAGATTACAAAGAGAAACATCCCGATTACGATTGCGTGAAGATGCTCCTTGATTTTTTCAAGGTCAATATGCACCAAGTCAAATGCTGTTCCGAATATAATGAATAAAAGGACTCCGATAGTTACGACATCAAATATCCTGATATTTTTTTTTGCTTTTAAGTCCATAACTATTAATTAGAATTTAGAAAGGAGATAACACCATCAGATTTGAACAAGCTGTATATTTTCAGCACAAATTACAATTGTTTCAGTTTATTTAGAATGTCTTCCGTATACCAATTCGCGATAGCATCATTGGACATTGCCATATCAAGCTGCTTTGTCAGCATTGCGAGCCGACCTAATATTCTCAGTTTTTCAAGCATTGATTCCCTGGATTCATAAGAGACAGACGTATCAAGAAAATCGCCTTTGGTGGAATTCTCGAAACCGAAGTGCTTCAATACATTCGTAATCAGCCTTATGCGCCTGATCCTGCGGTCAACAGATGCACCGCCTTCCTTGAACTGCATTTTAATATAATTCTTACTGATTACATCAGAACACATTGCTTCATAAGTCATGAAATGATAGCCCATTTTCAGGCTGAGTATCATAAATTCCTTACTTAATACGGCAAAACTTTTTTTTGCGAATTCGCCTTTGTGTTGTTTTGCCGCCGTATTGGCAACCACTGAAATAAATCCCTTTGAGTTCACAGGTGGGGGTTGCGGCCAACCCTCCTGGATAACACCATTCCAAAATGCTTTCATTGGCAGACTTTCTATCTGTTCAGGCTCTATCACACGTTTTTTTGGCATTTTTGGCATATCTTTATCAATGTATATTATCTCAACCCGGATAGGGATACTGCTTTTAAGATAGACGCCAACCCAATCATCCCTTTTTATCAAATCGGCACCTTTGAACATCTCATCCATAGATTTCTGGTGGGCAAAACGCGTGATATCATGGATTGTCCTGCAGTTTTCAATTATAAAATCGTCATCCAGCGGATGGATTAAATGAAGCGGCGAAAGATATCTCAGCAGCTTTTTCAGGAGATTGAATAAAGGATCGTCATTGAAAAGGTCAAACTCAGGTTTTATTGCTTCTACAAGTTCATCAAGATTCCCACGATACACCCGGCAAGCGCCGGCATCTACAGTTATTGCCATTCCTTCTTCTATCCCGGTGACTCCGTTCATTCCTACTATTGTGGGTATCCTGTATTCCCTTGCGATAGTAGCCATATGAGAAGCCACACTTCCAATAACAGTAATCAGGGCACTGATTTTGCCAATTACAGTGACCAACTCGGGGAAAGGATGACTCGCTATTACGATATCACCCTTAGATACCACATAAAGGTCAGCGGGAGATTTAATATGCTTTGCCGGTCCTGACCCGCCGCCGGGGCAAACAGTTGTCCCGCCGGAGACAAGCAACTGAAAGCCGGTGGTATCGGGCATCTCTTTTCTTACAGGGGGCTTTATAAGCCTGAGCGGCCGGGTCTGGAGTATAAATGGATGCCCGTTTTTGTCAATTGCCCATTCAATATCCTGAGGTTCACCATAGTGGTCTTCTATTTTACTGGCGAAATCCATGAGTGTTGCCAGTTCGCTTTCAGTAATCGATGATAAATCCTGCTCCGATTTCGGGATATTCTCGTAATACAATGCACCGTCCTGGTTCATCACTAACCGGGAAGTTTGGGAATTGATATCTGAACTGATAATTGTATTGTCATCCCGGGAAACCCTGAAAATATCGGGTGTCACAGCACCCTCGACAAGGTGTTTGCCCAACCCGTAAATTGAATTGATAATCATACAGTTATCATCGGGTTTTACCGGGTCCTGAGTATAGATAATCCCGCTTATCCTGGCATTTATCATCTTAACGCAACCGACACTCATAGCCAGTTCCGATTCATCCAGATTATGGCTGAGGTAATAATAGATTGCGTTGGGGCTGAACTTGCTTGCCAGTACTTTCTTATAACTATCAAGCAATGCGCTTTCACTGACTCCAAGGAAAGAAGCATACTGTCCTGCAAAACTCAATTCGGCATCCTCTCCAAGAGCGCTTGACCTTATGGCCACAAAATAATCTTCCCTGCCTGAACCCAGTTCATAGTAGAATTGTAATATTTTATCTGACAAATCCTCGGGAAGGGGGCTGTTTAAAATCAATTTCCCAATTTCATCGCCTGTTTTATTAAGGTCACTGTAGTTCTTAATATCCACTTCTTGTATTCTGTCAGATATTCTTGTTCCCAAGTCATTTTTATCAATAAAGCTTTTATAAGCCCAGGCAGAAATGGCAAATCCCTCAGGTATCGGTAAATTCAATTCGGAAGCCATTTCACCCAACCGTGCGTTCTTATCGCCAAAACTCAAGGTGTCGCCAGCTCCGATTCGATTGAACAACCGGCAGTAATCATCCCGGATTACCCTGATTTTTCTCGAAAGGATGTCATCAATCAGATTGAATAATCCGTTACGGATATCTTTAAGAGGCAGATACTTTTTTCCGCCAAGCATCACGAGGTGGTCAATGATGTCAGTTGCGCCAAGTTTGATCTCGCTAATAATTTTTGTCAGATAGTTAATATCAAACAAGTAATCTCCCTGGGATTTTTCCTCCATATCACTTATGAGCTTCAATACCTTGTTATTGCTTTCAAGGATACTCATAAAGTTTTTAAATTTCCCCTGCATTTGAAGCAATGCCGTGTGCAATGATTCATCATTGTGTTTCTTTTGGAATAAGTTTCTGAATATACTCATGCAGATGACCCGGGATATAGTTTATGAAGTTGGTTCTAAAACATTTAGGATTGGGTGAGCATTTTACCGGAATTACCGGCGCCATTTTCTTTAAAACCTTAAGGACGTCGTTCCCATAAGGTTTCCTCAATTTTCAATATCTTTTGATTTTCACCCAGTAATTGTTTTTTTGATTGTATTGAGCAACTCTTCAAAATCACATGGTTTTGACAGGTAATCGAAGGCTCCGTATTTCATTCCTTCCCGCGCGGTCTGCGCCGATTCATGTCCGGAGAGGATGATGACTTCCATTGGCGCATACATTTTCTTAAATATTTTAAGAACTTCCAAACCATCCATATCTTCCATTTTCAAATCTAAAACAGCAACGTCAAAATCTGTTTTGCGAAGCGCCTGAATGGCTTCCGCTCCGCTAAAAGCCCTTGTGACGTCAATATTTCTTCGGCTCAATCTTTTATGAAGCACCTCGACGAAGTGTTTTTCATCATCTACCAGAAGGAGTTTAATTTTTTTTTCAGCGTCATTTTTGCCCATCATCATTCTCCCGTGCTTGTCGATGTCACCTCAGACGAGTCTTGAGCTGTTGAGGACATCGGATTTTTCAGGGGTAACCGAATTTCAAAGCGCGTCCCCACATCAATAGTGCTTTGTACACTCAATTCACCGCCCATTTTCTTAATAATTCCGAAACAGATGGACAATCCCAGCCCGTTGCCCTTGCCCACCGGCTTGGTGGTGAAAAAGGGATCGAATATTCGGTCAAGGTTGGCTTGGGGAATGCCCGGACCGTCATCTTCCACAACAATCAAAGCATAATTGCCTTCAAGACGGCTGGTAATGTCGATTTTTCCGCCATCTTTTTCCAGGGCGTAAAGCGCATTATTGATGATATTCAACAGCACCTGTTGTATCTCTGTCGGCGATCCGTCAATGGGGGGGATGCTGTTATCCGGTTCTGAGTTTATGGTGATCCTGGTGTAAGATGCCTTATTGGAAATCGCGACGACTTCTTCAATCATCTCGTTTATTCGGACTTTCTGTATGCGTGAGTCTGTTTTCCTGGCAAAACTCAACAGTTTATAGGTGATTTCCTTGCAGCGTTTTCCCTGGGTGTCAATCTGTTTCAGCGCACGTTCGAATTCATCCAGATTTTTACCCTTTTTAAATTCTTCTTCTTCCAGCAAATCCTGTATCCATCCCGCTTCTTGAACCATAATTGCCACCGGGTTGTTGATTTCATGCGCAATGCCGGCCGCCAACCGGCCCACGGATGCCAGTTTACCGGTTTCGATTACCTGCCGGCTCATCATCTCTTTCTGCCGGTTCATCTTCTCCTTTTCCCGGTCCGCTTCCTCTATCCGAATGATCGCTTTGCGGAACAATATCAGGTTCATCATGACAATGAGCAGCGCACCACCCAAAATAATCAAAACCGCAACACTTTGAATGCTTGCCAGGTCCGAAAAGGCATCCGCCTTTTCCTGCTGGTACACCAGGATCCAATCCTCGTTTTTAAGAAGGGCCGCCAAATAGATGATGTCCTTCTTTTCGGAGGCATCCGTATGCTCGCCAATGAAAATCCCGTGTCTTGTTTTCTTGCCCGATTTGATAAAATCCATATAAGATTTCTGGCTTGGCAGCATATCATAATGCGGTTTTGTCTGAAATTCTCCTTTTCTGTTCAGAATAAAGGCAAACCCGGTTTTACCGATGCGAAGGTTTTCCACAAGCGAGTTGAATGCTTCAAAATTGATTGTGGCCCTTAGGAGAAAATGCCTGTTCTGATGTAAGCGTTTCACAGATACGATAAAATGGGGGCTGGAACGCAGACCGAGGAAAACATCGCTGATATAGTACTGATTTTCGAGCGCCTCATTGAACCATTGCGCATTCGAATACTGTGCTTTTTCAAGTTTGAATGGCCCGGCATAGGCTAGCTGCACACCTGCTTCATTGACAATTCCCAGGTCTTCGAACACACCGCCGTAATTATGTTGCAGTTGGAACAACTTTTCCTGCAAAACGGATTCATCAAGAAGTTTCTCGGAACCGCAGGTTTTCGCCAGAAACTGAATGTTATCCAATCTTTGGTTCAGGAAACTATCAATGTTTTGCGTATGCTTATGAACCAGTTCGTTCAGATGAGCATATACTTTTTCGTGAAAGGAAGTGCGGAATTGATTCAGAATGATACCGCTGACCAGCAGCATCGGTGTTAATGATACGATGGTTACAAGCAACACCATGTTTTTGGTAAATGAGCGATGATACGGTTTATGGGATGTTTTATGCTTGGTCATTTGTATATAATTGTTTGCTATAGCTTTATTTTTGCAGAGTATTTTGGATTCTTTGGTTTAAATCCTTTAATGACATACAGAATTTACAATATTGATTATATAATACCTTATCAATGATATACTTGTTTTTCGACTTCCGCAACGTCATCCATTCGCAATATTGTCTCCATGATGACTTTCAATTTGTTCAAATCCTGAATTTGCCGTATTTTTTCGACCATGCCCAATCCTATCTCACCAAATTTGTGTGTCAATCCGAATTCGATTGTTTGAATCATTGCATGAACACCTTGCTGCATTCCTTGCTGCATTCCTTGCTGCATTCCTTTATTAATTAATTGTTGCTCCAAAGTCATGATCAATTCTCCTTTATCCCGTTTCAGGATCAATGATATACTTGTTTTTCGACTTCCGCAACGTCATCCATTCGCAATATTGTCTCCATGATGACTTTCAATTTGTTCAAATCCTGAATTTGCCGTATTTTTTCGACCATGCCCAATCCTATCTCACCAAATTTGTGTGTCAATCCGAATTCGATTGTTTGAATCATTGCATGAACACCTTGCTGCATTCCTTGCTGCATTCCTTGCTGCATTCCTT
>JAOZRC010000865.1:1168-2359 GCA_029940345.1 Desulfobacterales bacterium | reverse complement strand
TTATCTCTTCTGCTGTTTCTAAATACATCAGGATTTTTCCTTATTTATACTTCTTAACTGACTGTTCTATCTCCTTTCTTTCAATGATAAATGCATTATTGGTGAAATGGTTTCATTTGGTAATACTCCGAAGAACCGTTTATTCGCAGTTATTTTATATTTTTTTCACGTCTGACATCCCCAAAGCCGATTTGCATAACGTAGCGGAGAATTAACACAAACAACCGCTGAATTTTTGCCTCTTTATTTGTTTAACGTTTAGATTTTCAAAAAGGTGACATATTTTTTCAAATTTTTTGAATTTTTTTAATAGCAAATAGTTTTCCAATAGCTTGCATGTTTTCGGTTTTTTCTTTGACATCAGCCCCATTTTCTTTTAACATATTGATTTCAATGATTTGTTCAAAACCGGATATCCTGATTGAATTATGGCAGAAGTTAAAAAAAGTGACGATTATGCCTTTGCTCTGAAAGTGTGTCAAAAACTTAGAGCCGGAAGCCGTAAGGCGATATTAGCAGTCCATTCAAGATACCATCAGCGCTTCATAGGTTTTGTGCGCCAACGGCTTAACCATTTTCCGCACGCTGAAACTGACAAGGTGCTGAATTCATTTTGGCTTGAGTTGATGAATGGCAAGGCGATTTGCGCCTACCAAGGACAGGGCCCGCTGTCCTTATGCTCATTTTTAATGATTAATCTGAAGTGGCGGATAAAAGATGAAATTCGCCATCTAGATAAAGAAAATAAAGCCCGGGTGCGTTTAGCCAGTGATGATGATTCTGATTTCGCTGAAGATGAAAGTATCTCTTATGCGGCTTTAAAGGCCGGCGATTCAGAGACGGTGTCAGTTGAAAATGCGCTGATGCGCAAAGAGTGCGTAAAAATTATCCATGCCGTTTTATCGCAGCTTCAAGAAGAAGCACCCAAAGACGCATGGCTGATACGGATGTACTTTTTGGAGGGGCTTACTTATAAGGAGATGGCGATCTCAGAATTGATTGATGAAGAGCCTGATTCGGACATGATTAAAAAAAAAGAAAACTCGATCAAGAAGCAAGTGACCCGGCCCCGAAGCGGCTCTATGGCCAAATTCAAAAGTCTCTTAAACCATCATCTGCGAAAACTTGGGATTTGTTATACCGATTTGATCGCTTAGATAGCTTTTTTCAGAATTTTGTTCATTCTTTAAT
>JAOZRC010000865.1:0-1158 GCA_029940345.1 Desulfobacterales bacterium | reverse complement strand
CAAACAAATTATTTTTAAATGTCACCTTTTTATGGTTTCAAACGATAATAATACAGAACAACTTTTTTCTGATACGAAAAATATAAACCAAGCTTTGAACATAAACATATAAATATAAGTCAAGCGATGAAATCAGTATCAGACAATAAAAAATTACAACAAACACATCTTACCGATAGGGCTGAAGATGAAATTCCCGACGGGTTTATTGACGCCTTATTTCAAGCTTATCACGCAGAGCAAACCGCTGTGCCGGATGATTGCGACCAATCCCTGAAAGCTGTCGCTTATGCGATGGATGAACTTCAACCGGATGAAAAACAAAAAACATATCAGCATCTTCTGACTTGCCGCCCCTGTTTTGATTTGGTTTCAGATGTGCGGCAGGCTGAACATGATGCCCGGAAATTGGGAAACCGGGAAGTTGAAGTAAGCCAGGAAATATCAGATGCCATTGATGAAAAACAACGGGCAGGTTCTAACAATGGCGTGTTGTCATTTTCTTCGTCAAAAGCGATTGAGCATGCGCGTCAATGGTTTTCAACACTTTTTACACCTAAGTTCGTTTCCGTAATGGCAATGGCTTGCATATTAATTGTCGTCGCCATTTATAGTTCTGATCCATTGGGTCGTTATTTCGAGCAAGTAATAGCCAATGTACAACAATCCATACCAGACTCATCACCCTCACCGCCAACACTTCCAAGCATAAAACTTCAATCCGAGATAATCAAGGCGACGATTGATTTATTAGCGATTTCAGGTCCGATTTCAACCAGGGGGTTAGGGGGTATTCAGAAGGAATTCAAATTAAAAAAAGGCGCAACGCTTAAAACCGGCGATCACTTCCAAATCAAAATAAGCGCCGATAAAGATGCGTATTGTTATCTGCTGTTAGCTGACGGCGGAACCGGACAGATAACCGAATTGTTCCGAGGCGAGATTCGCGCTGGCCACCCCAAAGTGATTTCCGAAGGCGCCAAAGGCTTTCGACTGGGCGTTTACAGAGGCGTCAAAACTGTTTATATGTTGGCTTCTGCAAAAGAAATTGAGGATTTTGATGCCAAGATGCAGAAACTGCAAAAGGGGGGAGAGGAGCGTATTAAAACGCTTTTTCCGAAAGTTTCTGTACAGATGTTTCATTTTGAGCATAAATGA
>JAOZRC010000188.1 GCA_029940345.1 Desulfobacterales bacterium | reverse complement strand
ACCACATTTCCATAAACGGTGGGTTCCGTTACACTCTGCCCACCCTACATTAAAAGTGTAAACCAACAAATGAAGGATGCCGATTATTTAAAGTTTTTTACTTCTGCATCTTTAATTCAAATCAGACATTAATGATGAACAATGTAGCTAAATCATTTTCATTAAATAATGTCAATCCTAAAAAATTGCAAAGTAATGCGACGGCATCATCGTCCCGGTCATGCGGAATGAAATTATACCCTGCGGAGTATAATTTATTAATGTTTGTGAATAAGCCTAATTTATGGCATACTATGAGAATTCAATTCTAAACAATCCGTATTCTATTTTAAGACTATGGATGTTAAGAAAATTAATTTCATAAGGTTAGGTAAAGGAAGCCCTAACACCGTGAAATTTATTTTTCAGACGTTTATTGATCATTTTAATCAAAATTTTTTATCAGGGAAAGGAGCAACCCAATGAAGACAGTTTTAAGAGGCAAGCCAGTTTTGCAGTTTTTTCTAGCAGTATTGTTAGTGATTGGTTGGGGAAGTAATTGTTTCGGTGAAATTCCGGTATATCGGTTATACAATAATATTCAGAAAGCACATCTGTATTCCACCGATATGAACGAGAAAGCGGTGTTAGAAGCCGCTCCTGGGTGGAGTTATGAAGGTGTGGCTTGGAAAGGATATGATAGTGATGTCGGTCAATACCCGGTTTATCGTTTATACAGCCCGATATTAGGGAAACACCTTTTTACCATAGATGAAAATGAAAAAAATGTTCTTCGTGGCGGTGGTAAATGGCAATATGAACTGATCGCTTTTTATGCCAATGTGAATCCATATACCGGGGATATTCCGATTTATCGGTTATATAATGACCGATTAAAACAACATCTTTTTACAGCAGATGCAAACGAAAAGAACACGCTCGCCGCCGCCGGTGTTTGGGTGTATGAAGGCATCGCTTTTTATACAATGCCTGCGTCCTGTCAGTGTACTGATTTCAGGAGCATGGTCGCTTTCGGAGACAGCCTTTCCGACCATCACGGCCTGGAAAGTTATTTAGGAACGTTCCATCCGGTGGAAAACCCCAACGGCGTGCTTCCCTCATGGACGAACGGTGATGTATGGATTGAATATCTTGCGGCAAGCCGGAATGCGGTTTTAGATAATAATGCGATTGCCGGCGCAATGACCAGGGGTCATGAAAATGCAAACATTCAGGCGTTGTCAGATGCGGGGCAGTTGCCACAATTGGGTTTGGTTGGACAGGTGAACCTTTATGCCAGCGAATCACCGGCTTTTATTCCCACCGATACGCTTTTTGTCATCCTCATCGGCGGGAATGATCTGCTTGAATACGGTCGGGGAGAGTCATCCGCAGCCAATGTGGCGGAACTGATTACCAATGGCATTGATAATATCCTCAACTCAATGGGAACAATAGCCGCGGAAGGCGCGTTGAACTTTTTGGTTGTCAATCTTCCCGATATTGGTAAAACGCCGGCTTATAACACACGGCCAGCGGAAGACATACTTGCCGCCAGCGCACTGGCCGCTGCTTTCAATACGGCCTTGGCTTACGGACTTGATGAATTTCAGAAAATGTATCCGGGCATAACGATTTACACCTTTGATCTGTTTTCCTTTTTAAATGAAATGATTGCCAACAATGCATTTATAGACGGTGTCGGCACTTACTTAGTATTGGATGCCCAGGGAAATCCCACCGGAGCGACCAATGAACCGGCTGAAGACCATCTGTTCTGGGATGCTATTCATCCCACAACCAGGGCCCACGAAATGCTGGCCGACAGGGTTGATAATGCAGTGCTTGAAGGCACCTGCGTGCAATAAGGAATGCTAGCGCGATCTTCAGATAATCAATGTCACTGCGTTATCGGTCGGATATATACCAGGGTGTATGTTTAATATTAATTTCGGGCATCCCTTTGGCCTTGTGACATTAATTATCTGAAAGTCTAAGTAACCGTTCATAAGTTTTCCGGTATTTAGCCCAGATTATTCTAACAACAGTGGCGAAAAGCACCATAAAACTTATGGTCGGTTACTTATATGTCAATCGGTCGGAGATACACGCATGTAAAAACAAGCCATAAAATAATATTATATGATTGTAAATCGGCATCTTTTTTGCCATACTGCTATGATACAATTTTGACCTAACGCAGAGGTATCGTATTCAATCTTTGGTTTTTCCAGATCGTATCGGCAAGCTGAAGCTCGCCCGTTGTTATTTTCGGGAAAACCGATAACGCTAAAATTTTTAATTAAGACATTAAACTCATTCGATTTTCGGAGGTTAAAAATGTTTAAAATTGTTAAACGGGAAGTGTATTCACAGGGAACTGTGATCATGAATCAGATCGAAGCGCCTAAAATCGCGCGCAAAGCCAAACCGGGCCAGTTTGTGATCATCAAGGCGGATGAAGAGGGCGAACGCATTCCGCTGACCATGGCGGATCTGGATATGGAAAAAGGAACCATTGATATTATTTACCAGGTGGTGGGCACCAGCACCGCCAAATTCAGGGATATGAAAGTGGGTGACGCCTATCAGGATATTATCGGGCCGTTGGGCCAACCGACCCATTTGGAAAAATTGGGCAAAGTCGTCTGTGTCGGCGGCGGCACGGGCATCGCCGTGTTGCATCCCATCACACGCGGCCTTAAAGAAGTCGGCAATCATGTGATCGGCATTATCGGAGCACGCAGCAAAGATATCCTGATTATGGAAGAAAAGATGCGTCTGGCCTCGACTGAACTGCATATCTGCACGGATGACGGCAGTTACGGCCATCATGGTTTTGTCACCGAAGTATTAAAAGAGGTGTTGGAAAAAGAGGATATCAAACTGGTGGTGGCCATCGGCCCCGTACCGATGATGAAATTCTTAACTATCCTGACCAAAGAGTATGATACGCCCACAATGGTCAGTCTGAACCCGATTATGGTAGACGGCACCGGAATGTGCGGATGCTGCCGCGTTTCAGTCGGCGGTGAAACCAAATTTGTGTGTGTTGACGGGCCTGAATTTGACGCTCATAAAGTTGATTTCGAAGAGTTAATGTTGCGTCTCCAGGCTTACGTGCCACAGGAAAAAGAGTCTTATGATGCGTATGAGTGTGGCGGTGCATGCCGTACAGCCCAATAACATTCAGTGTGATAAAAACAAAAAGCTGATGATTGCATAACAAAGATATTGAATTTGCGGAGGAAATAATGGCAGGAAAAGCAAAGAAAGCAAAAATCGACCGACAGCCAATGCCGGAACAGGACCCGAAAGTACGGGCGCGTAATTTTGAAGAAGTGCCTCACGGGTATACGCCCGAAACCGCTATGACAGAAGCGTCACGCTGTCTGCAATGCAAAAAACCGGGATGTGTGGCAGGTTGTCCGGTGAACGTGGATATTCCCGGGTTTATCAAATTGATTGAACAAGGCGATTTTCAAGGCGCGATTCGTAATTTATGGGCCAAGAACAGCCTGCCGGCAGTCTGCGGCCGGGTGTGCCCCCAGGAAGAACAATGTGAAGGTGTATGTATTGTCGGTAAAAAGGGAAATCCTGTGGCAATCGGAAACCTGGAACGTTTTGCTGCTGATTATGAGCGTGAGAACGGCACAGGTGAATTGCCGCCCCAACAGGAATCCACCGGGAAAAAAGTGGCGGTGGTGGGTGCCGGTCCGTCCGGATTGACCGTGGCCGGCGATCTGATTGCCAAAGGCCATGACGTTACGGTCTTTGAAGCGTTTCATAAAGCGGGCGGCGTTTTGATTTACGGTATCCCTGAATTCAGATTGCCGAAAGATATTGTGGCGTCCGAAGTGGGGTTTATGGAAAAACAGGGCGTGAAATTTGAATGCAACGCGGTGGTCGGCAGCATCGTTTCTTTGGATGAGCTTTTTGAAGAAGGCTATGATGCGATTTATATTGGCGTGGGCGCAGGGTTGCCGCGTTTTCTGAATATACCGGGTGAAAACTATATCGGCGTTTTTTCCGCTAACGAATATTTAACCCGCTCCAATTTGATGAAAGCGTACCTGTTCCCCAAATATGACACACCGATTCCCATTGGCAAAAACGTAGTGGTGTTCGGGGCCGGTAATGTGGCCATGGACTCGGCTCGCACCGCCATGCGTTTGGGCGCCGATAAAGTGCGTATCGTATACCGCCGTTCAAGAGATGAAATGCCGGCAAGAGCCGAAGAATTGCATCATGCCGAAGAAGAAGGCATTGAATTTTATCTGCTGACCAATCCCACCCGTTTGATCGGTGATGAAAAAGGGTTTCTAACCGGCATGGAATGCCTTAAAATGGAATTGGGCGAGCCGGATGAATCTGGGCGCCGCCGGCCGATTCCGATTAAAGGCTCCGAATTTCAACTGGAGTGCGATCTGGCGGTGGTTGCCGTGGGCTCCGGTTCCAACCCGCTGCTGACCCGGGCGACGCCTGACATGGATTTAAATCAGTGGGGCTATATTGTAACGGATCCCAAGACCGGAAAAACGACTAAAAAAGGTGTTTGGGCTGGTGGCGATATCGTCACCGGCGCTGCCACCGTTATTTTAGCCATGGGTGCCGGTCGCATTGCGGCAGATTCAATCCAAGATTATCTTACTTTGGGTTGGTAGTCAGACATTAATACTTTCAAAACGGAGTATGGTGCGTTACAGTCAATACCTGACGCGCCATACAATTATTTATGCTGCTGACGTTTAAAGACCATACCCCCAAGATCGGCGCAAACGTTTTCATTGCCCCGAATGCAATGATTATCGGCGATGTTGTGATAGGGGATAACTCTGGAATCTGGTTCGGAGCGGTTGTAAGGGGGGATTTGGCTCCGATCCGAATCGGGACTGATTCCAATATCCAGGATAATTGCACCGTGCATACGGAAGTGGATATTCCGACGATTATCGGTGACAATGTAACGATCGGGCATAACGCCGTGATTCATTCTTGCACGATTGAAAACAATTGCCTGATCGGAATCGGAGCCATTGTGCTGGATGGCGCTGTTATCAGATCCGGTTCGATTGTTGCCGCCGGTGCGGTGGTCAAATATGGCCAGCAGGTGGGACCTGACCGCCTTGCTGCCGGCGTACCGGCGTCGATCAAAAAAACGTTGCCTGCCAACGCGGCCGAGCGTATGCTAAGACCTTCCCGGATTTACTGTGAACTGGCAGCCGAATATTTGCGAATTTACTGATTTAACGTGGAAAGCTGTTTAGTAGGTCGGGTTAGCGCAGCGTAACCCGACGATAAAGCCGGTCGTTGTCGGGTTAAGCTACGCTAACCCGACCTACTCACTTCTGACATACGAAATATGGTGGGTTACGCTACGCTCCACCCACCCTACATGACGCGATACACGCAAAAATGCGCTACTCTATTATTGCCAACCCGGTTGCCGGAACACTGAATATTGATCAGAAACGCGCCGTATTAGCGGCACCGGCAGCGCTTCTAAACGCTGATATAGCCGGATTGGACACAACCACGGCGCAGGAATTTGCCCGCTGCGCACAGGAAACCGCGGCGCATTGCGATGTTCTGGCAGTCGCCGGCGGAGACGGAACCCTTTCCGAAATCATCAACAGCGTTGACACGGCGACACAAACCATCGCATATCTGCCGTTAGGGTCGGGCAATGCCATGGGTTACGCCTTAAAATATAAAGGCAGTCCGGCCGATATTGCTGTCCGCATTAGAGATGGCGGAGTGTCTGCTTATGATTTGATTCAGTGTGATAATCAAAAACGCGCGTTTATGGCGTCAATCGGTATTGATGGCCTGATTATCCGGCTTCGGGATCAATTCCGCAAACAGGGTTTATGCGGTTTTAAATCCTATTTTAAGGCGATACCTCAATCCTATTTCGGGGCCTATTTCGGAAAAAATTCACGCCCCGACGCCCGAATGGCAATTGACGGTCATGAAATCCAAGTGAAAAAGGTTTTGAGCCTGATTGTCACCAAGCAGCCCTATTTCGGTTTTGGTATGGAAGTTGCTCCCAAGGCGCGGTTGGATGATCGCCGACTTCATATCGTTTGTATCAATTCGACGCAGTGGCAATCGGTTATCGGATGGGCGACCGCTTTTACAATCGGAAATCGCACAGGCCGCCATCTAACCGGCCGGAAACTGCGCGTCCGATTAAAACAACCGTCAATATTACAAATCGACGGAGATGCGGGTTGGCATGGGGATGCTTTTGATTTTGAGGTTCTTCCCAGGGCGTTGCGAATAAAATGCTAAATTCGGATCGGCCCTGTTCCTATCTGATTTTGTAGGCTGGGTTGAGGAACGAAACCCAGCATTTAATACAACTGATTGAGTTTTGTATAAGCTGGGTTTCGTTCCTCAACCCAGCCTAAATTCTAAAACATAAAGCGGCTATCCGTTGTAAAACGCCATACCCAATTCCTTAGCATTGAGAATGCTCGGCGCCGCTTTGGGCGGATCGCCCTCCAAAAATACCCCAATTTCAGCATCCTCCCACACTGGAAAGCCCTGCAGAATGGCGGCCACATTGCCGGCGGCCAATGTGGCCATCCCTGTTCTGGTCCAACTGGTTGCAGATGCAATGTGAGGCACGATGACCACGTTAGGCAGGTCCGCGAGGCCGGGTTTTAAAGCGGGTTCATCTTCAAATACATCCAAGCCCGCCTTGAACTCAGGTTGGTTGCGGCAATGATCCACCAACGCAGCCTCGTCGATAACCGGCCCTCTGCTTGTGTTGATCAAAATGGCATTCGGTTTCATCAATGACAACCGCCCGGCGTTTATCAGGTGATGGGTCGTATCGTCCAAAATGGTGTGAAGGCTGACGCAATCGGCCTCAGCCAAGAGCTCCTCCACTTTTTCCACCCGCTTGCAGGTGACGGGTTGTTCGCCCTGTGATTTTAGGAATGCATTGTACGCTGCCATATATGCTTCCATACCTTTGTTCGGGTGAAGATCACAATACAGCAGGTTCATTTTATGACCTTCCACCATCATTTTGGCATAAGCGGCCCCGATCCGACCCAATCCGACCACGCCTAAATTTTTACGCCACAACAGTTCACCAAGAAAAAGCGTGGGGAGCCATCCCTGGTATTTCCCTTCACGAAGGAATCTTTCAGAATCGCACACCCGACGCGCAGCCGCAAACGTAAGGGTGACCGCCATTTCAGCTGTGGTTTCGGTCAGCACCCCGGGCGTGTTTCCCACCGGTATTTGCCATCGGGTTGCTGCCTCTAAATCCACATTATTGAAACCCACGGCGTAATTGCTATAGGCTTTGCCGCCGGCGTTTTGCAATGCTTCAAACAGCTCCTCACCCCATGACTCGGTCAACTGGCCGATGGCGCCATCGCAACGGTTGCCGATAGCTTTTTGAATCTCTTCAACTTCCAAAACCTTTGAAGACGTGCAGACTTCAATTCGGCAATCTGCCGCTGCCAAAATATCCAGCCATCGCTGTCCGGGAAGTGACTTGGTGACGATTACGCGCTTTTTTGCCGATGGATTGTGTACGTGCCATTTTTTACTTCCCATGTGAAACTTTTCCCCCTGATAACCTAGTGAAAATATTAATCTGAATACATATAAATGCCCAGGAAAGCGAATGAAATAACTTGGACGAAATTACCAGTCTTTGGGTCTGTCTTCCGCGTTGCGTAATCAATGACCGAATTGAAGATCATTCAGAAATATTCGGCCAGGCCGTCTTTTTACCCTGATAATTCTGCAGCGTATACTCGGTTTCAGTCTTGCCTTTGATATAATAATCCGGCATTAATGGAATTTTACCGATATTGGTGGCGATCACGTACATGGGCTGAGCCAGACCGGTGGTGTGGCCGCGGATCGCATCGCGAATTAATTCGGCACCTTTTTCCACGGGCGTGCGGAAATGATCAATGCCCGGCGCGGGTTCACAATAAAACACATAATAGGGACGAATGCGCACTGTTAACAGTTTTTGGTGCAGCGCTTTGAAACTGGCCGGATCATCATTAATGCCTTTTAAAAGCACCGCCTGGTTGCCCACATTCACACCGCAGGAGAGCAAATCATACACCGCTTTAGCGGTCTTTTCCGTGATCTCTTTGGCATGATTGCACTGGGTGTTGATCCATAAAGGTATTTTGTGGAAACCGTCCAAGACTTTTTTTAATCCCGGGGTGATGCGATGAGGTAAAACGATGGGCGTACGTGTACCAAACCGGATCATCTCAATATGCGGAATTTCACGCAGTTTACGAATGAGATACTCAATCTTATCATCTGAAAGAATAAAAGGGTCGCCGCCTGTAACCAAAACATCGCGTATCTCTTCATGCGCACGAATCCAGGTCAGCCCCTCTTCCACATCCATACGCAGTTTTAGTTCCCGATCGACTACAAGTTCCTTACGGAAACAGTGGCGACAGTAGTTGGCGCAGACATCCGTGACAGTGAACGCGATGCGGTCATAATACTGACGGGCGATGCTGTCCGGACGCACCTCATCCGTATCGCGATTTTCTTTCCAGATCAAGTAGTTGTCAATACCATAACGATTCTCTTTTTCTTTGAGTGACGGCACGACCTGTCGGCGAACCGGGCAGGCAGGATCATCGGGGTCCATCAGACCGGCAAAATAGGGCGTGGTCCCCCATTTGGTGTTCAGTGTTGTGATTGTGTTTTCTTCACCCGGGGTTACATTGATAAATTCCTTTAATCTTGCCAGTGTATTGACACTGTTTTGAAGTTGCTCCACCCACTCTTCCATGAGGTTCTCCTTAATATATATGCAATTATCACGGTTTTTGTTTTAAATGTCGGCATTCTTTAAATA
>JAOZRC010000864.1 GCA_029940345.1 Desulfobacterales bacterium | reverse complement strand
CCGCCACTTTCATGGCCTGGCTGGTTCCCAGGGGACGGGTGCTGGGAAATTGATCCGGCGCTATTTCTTTAGCCTTGACGAACAGTTCCTGTCCCAGGTCTTCGCAGACGCGCTCGTATCCGATTTTCTTGTCAGCGTGTTCTTTTTCAATCGCTTTCAGCTTATCCGGCAGCCATTGGCGGAGTTTGGTCTTTTTCTTACCGGCATCTCCTTCAATCCTGATATCCCAGATATAGTGTTCGGAAATTTTACCCAATCGGTCGCGATGGCCTCGCGGCAGGTTTTCGATCTTTGCTTTATCACACCGCCGCAATTCACGCACGACATCGGAAAACAGCCGCAGATGCACGGCCTTGCCTTGCTTTTCAAACGCATCGGCAATCAGTTTCACGCTATTTGTTAAATCCTGATAATAGGGATCGTCCTTTTTGGTATTATATGGCTTTTTCGACGCTTGCGTTATATCCTGGCAGGGTGATTTTTCCATTTCGATCTCATCGAACGCTTCTGAATCCACCGTGAGATAACATAAACCTCCGGCAATTTTATCGGTGAATGCGGCGGAATTACATATTAATTCAATCAGATCATTATTGTACTGAGCTTTGCCCATAAGACGGATTTTTCCGTGATATACATCAAATGCTCCCTCGCACATCTCCCAAATTTTAAAAAAATCCTGGGCCTTGCCGGTGTATTGGTCTACCCGGTTGACGATGCGGGCATCGGCGATCTCCTCCAGGAAAACCGGCTTTCGGTCAGGCACATTGAAGTTTTCAAAATTGACCTGATTTTTCTCTGCGTCATTCAGACCATTACGGCGAGATTTCTCATAACGCCCTAATAGCAAACAAAAGGGACAAGGATTATCTGAACTGCAATTGTTGGGAACTTCCCAGGTTAAAGTCGGTCGTCGGCGATACCGTAGGCGTTTGAGCACCTTTTTTTCACTTTCGTCACGGGGCTTGACAACCCAGGCAGTGTTGCCTTCAAACTCGCCTGGACAACAAGCGGCGATATTATCCATCCTGCCGCCATTTAGCCAAAGTAATTCTTCAGCCGCCCGAATCAGGGCTGACCGCACCAGCGTACCAGTAATATAGGGTCGGCCTTTGGTTTTACTTTTTTGGCCATTTTTAAGGCTATGCCAACGCGCAAAGGCGTAGCCTCTTAAAAACGGAATGCTGTTGCGTCGCTCGCGCGAATACCATTGCACCACGCGATACGGTTCGATGAATTTGATGGTCAGTTTGAGGGTTGTCATAGGTATTTAACCTCCTCTGAATTTGAGTTGCGTGACATTATTCAACCGGTGCGGTTGCATCAGATGTAGAGTGGGCAAATTTTTTACCTTTCTATTGATAAATATCTGATGAAAACGCGAAACAACTGATTTCGTTAATGGAAACGGCCTTTGCCCACCAGTTTCAGGTAACGCGGAAAGTTGTTCCGCAAAGGCCGCGTGTAAAGGCAACACCCCAATGATCGAATATCCGTTATTTTGTTATTTTTGATGTCAATGTGTAATGAACAGTCGTAGACCCGTCTATTATTGGGCAAACCCACATTTAACACTTGATGATGTTCGTTTTTTTCATCACATATCGTCTGAACCTCTATGTCACCGTGGGCGGGTCGGTAACTTCCGTATTTATTAATAATGTTATGAACATGGTTGCTGTATTTTGTCAATTTATCCATTGTTCATCTATCTTCTTGGAGTTAGCTTATGCAATTCTTCTGATAGCGCATTTTTAACAATTTTAGGTAAAACATCATTTAATTTTTTTTCAATGATCTCCTCTATGAGTAGCGGCATATGATTTAAATAATCATGAAATTTATTTGTCAATCGCTCCATATCCGTCTTGTTTTCCCCATTTCTAAGACTTTTTTGATCAATTGAAGATAATTCTTCCAAACGGAACAATGTTTTTTGAGCCGCTTCAGCCAATTGGCTTTCATCTATATCATCTTTTTCTCGTAATGCGGGGTTTGAACAAAAATCTTCAACGGCATAAAATAATGGTTTTATGATTTCGTAACTGTTTTCATCACAAGATTCATCGCTTTTAAACAAGATTAGAAATTCTTTTTCAAATTGTATTGCGCTGATTTCTTTTTTTCCCGTAAACCGAAAAAGTAAATCTTTATATGTATGGATTAAAGAATTCATTATAAGTTTCCTGACGTCAAAATATGTGATTGTTGAATAGATGACAATTTCCACCCTGAAAGAAATTTTTTATCCTTACAAAGGATATTTACTTTCGTCACATTGTTATAATAGTGGTTCACAGGGCTTCCTCTGTAAGCACCTTGTATCAATTGAGTTTCTTTACTAAGGAAATGTATTATTAGT
>JAOZRC010000863.1 GCA_029940345.1 Desulfobacterales bacterium | reverse complement strand
CTTAATAGCTTGTAACTTAAAATATGAACCCTTCAATCTTAAATTCCATTGGCAACACGCCACTGGTTGAAATAAAACGCTTAAATCCCAATCCTGATGTGAAAATTCTGGCCAAACTCGAATATTTCAATCCGGGCGGTTCAATCAAGGACCGCGCGGCATTGGCCATGATCGAAGCTGGAGAGAAATCGGGTGAACTGACGCCGGACAAAATCGTTTTGGAAGCCACGAGTGGCAATACAGGCATCGGCCTGGCGCTGATATGCTCTGTCAAAGGCTATTCCCTCTTGCTGACGATGTCGGAGAAAGCCAGTCTTGAACGGCAAAAAATTCTGAAAGCGCGTGGCGCCGAGATTTTATTGACGCCCGGCCATCTGGGAACCGATGGCGCGATTGAAGAAGTTTACCGCCTGGCGCGCGAAAATCCGGAGCGTTATTTTATCTCCGATCAATTTAACAACGAAGCCAACTGGAAAGCCCATTATGATGGCACTGCTCAGGAAATTTGGGATCAGACGGACGGCCTGGTCACCACCCTCGTAGCTACGTTAGGAACTTCCGGCACCCTGATGGGCGTTTCCCGCAAGCTCAAAGAACTGAACTCAAAAATTCAAATCATCGGCGTGGAACCTTACCTGGGCCATAAAATTCAGGGTCTCAAAAATATGAAAGAAGCCTATCGCCCTGAAATTTTTGAAAAACAACGGCTTGACCAGAATATTAATATTGACGATGAAGATGCCTTTGCGATGACGCGCCGTCTGGCGCGGGAAGAGGGCCTTTTGGTGGGTATGAGCAGCGGAGCCGCTATGGTAATCGCTGCACAAATTGCGCAGACCATGACCGAAGGCGTGATTGTGGCCATATTTCCCGATAGCGGTGAACGGTATCTGAGTACCTCCCTTTTTGATGTTCCGGACCGGGTTGAACTCCGTTTTTACAACACCATGACCCGACGCAAGGAACCTTTTATTCCGATTAAACCGGGTATGGTTTCTATGTATTCATGTGGTCCGACCGCCTACGCCCCTATGAATCTGAGTGAATGCCGCCGATTTATTTTTGCCGATCTGTTGGTCCGTTACCTGGAATTTCGCAGCTTTGACGTCACCCATATTATGAACATTACAGATCTGGACGACAAAACCATCCAGGGGTCTGAGAAGGCCGGAATGAGTTTGGCCGCCTTCACCGGGAAACATATTGATTCATTTATGGCCGATTTCAAAACATTGCGGATTAAACCCGCATCTGAATATCCGCGTGCCAGTGAACATATTGATGATATGGTGCAAATGACTCAAAAACTGTTTAATAAAAGCGCCGCCTACGAAAAACTGAAATCATTATATTTTAATATTTCCCGTATTGATGACTATGGCTGCTTATCCGGGGTTGATATTCAAAAGATCAAACTGGGTGCCACAGTCGATTTGGATGAATATGAAAAAGATAATCCTCGCGATTTCACGCTTTTAAAACGAGTTAAGCTTTCGGAACTGAAAAGAGGCATTTTTGTTAAAACCGATTGGGGGAATGTACGTCCGTCATGGCATCTGCAATGCGCGGCCATATCAACGAAATATCTGGGCGACAGTTTTGATATTCACACCAGCAGTCGTGAACTGGCCTTTCCCCATCATGAAAATAAAATTGCCATTGCCAAAGCTTTAGACCGAAAATCGGATGTGAAATACTGGATGCACTGCGACCGGGTGCTGGCTGATGGCAAGCGTATGGATGCGAACGGGGCTATCCTGACCCTCAAAGACCTTTCAGACCGAGGTTATTCCGGCAGAGAGATTCGTTTTTGGCTGTTAGCCACCCATTATCGCAAGTCGATTGTTTTTGCCACCGAGCGGCTGGAATGTCTGGAACACGCCCGCAATGCCCTTAAACGGATTGACTATTGTATTGGCCGGCTGCTGAATATTAAAACCGCTCAATCGCAATATCCGGATACAGATCAACTGCTTTACGATATCAAACAGGGGTTCATTACGGCCATGGACGATGATCTCAACATTTCGGCCGCGCTTGCATCCATCTTCAAAATGGTTAAAAAAATCAATATCCTTATGTCGGATCATTTAATTTCAGCAGACGACGCCCGACGAATTGTTGACGCTTTTGGCCAAATCGATGAAGCATTGCGGATTTTCAATTTCAACCTGGCACCCGCGGAAGCCGAAATTCAGGAGATGCTTGCCCAAAGAAGCAAAGCCCGGCAGGAAAAAAACTGGATGCTGGCTGATAGCATTCGTGACCAACTTCTGGCACGGGGTGTTGCCGTGCAAGATGGCAAAATTTCTTGAAACTTTTCGACCTGTGCGGTTGAAATCTCATACAGGTATAAGAAAGTCAG
>JAOZRC010000862.1 GCA_029940345.1 Desulfobacterales bacterium | reverse complement strand
TAGCATGTTTTTACCGGAACTGGTTGAAGTTTATGTTTATAAACCTGATGCCGCAAATATTATGAAGCAGGAGGATAACGCAGATGAGTGATCAAATAATAAAAATATTCGGAATCGACTATGGAAATACATTTAAAAGAAATATCTGATATGGTAGCTGAGGAACGGCATGCGTTGATTGTATTAGACGGAGCCGCATGGCATACGACCGAAAAACTTGAATGCCCTGAAAATATATCAATGCTTACCTTGCCGGCTTATTCTCCCGAACTGAATCCGGCTGAACAAGTATGGCAGCAGATGCGTCAAGACAGTCTTAGCAACAGATGCTTTGAAACTTATGAAACTATCGTAGATGCTTGTTGTGATGCTTGGAATTCTTTTACTTCAAAAGTAGGAGCAATCGGTTCACTATGTTCGCGAGAATGGGCTTGTTTGGGAGGTTGATTTTCGCAAATGGTATAACCCCTTCCGTGATCTATTTCGGACCTGCCGGGCCGGTTGTCGGTGATGAGGCAAAGGAAATGCAGGCGCTTGGGGACTCGGATATCGCCTCTTTTTACAAAAGAAGTATGGGTAGCCACACCTTTCTTTTAAACTTTGGGGATAAGGATTATTCACCAGAAGATCTTTCGGCAATTATGCTTCGAAAATTAAAAAAAGATGCTGAAATTGAGTTGAAAGCATCCGTAAATCAGGCCGTGATTACAGTGCCGGCCTATTTCAACAATTTTCAGCGGCAAGCCACCATCAATGCAGGAGAAATGGCAGGCTTGAAAGTATTGCGGATCATAAACGAACCAACGGCGGCGGCGCTTGTATACGGAACATCCCAAAGCTCAGGGAATCAAACCGTTCTGGTTTTTGATCTGGGCGGCGGCACATTCGATGTTACGATTATCCGCATTTCCAAAACGGCAATTGAAGTGCTTGCAACAGACGGTGACCATGAATTAGGCGGCAAGGATTGGGATGACCGGATTGCCGCCTATCTGGGAGAACGGTTTCACGATGACCACGGGATCAATCCGCTGGATGACGTCATGTCTTTCAACGACCTGCTCGTTCGATGTGAAGAAGCCAAAAAACAGCTATCGAATCGGGACAGAGCAAGACTGGTCATAAGTAACGGTGATTTAATAACTTACCCATTTGGTATAACTCTGTAATTCCATTGAGGTAAGTATTCATCGAATTGAATTGTCATGGTTTCCTTAAAATCATCGGCAACCTTTCGACCGATTTGATATATTTTATCGATTACATTGACTGTAACCGTCAAGCCTTTGGATGTTTCGGTCTTTTCCATAAGTTCTTTGACAATTTCAATATTTCTGAAGACCACACCCTGACATGCTCTTGTAACATGGGGAAACATTCGATGTTCGATAGGGTTATATTTGGAAGTATAAGGAGGATAGTGTGCAATCCTTATTTCGATCCCTACCTCATCTACAAGTTTCTGCAAATCTTCTTTAAATATATAGTGGCGGCTACTGTTACTTCCGCCTCCGTCGCATAATATTAAAATCGAGGTCGCACCAGGGTAATCATACTGCCCATAATCGTACCACCAAATACGAAGGCTATCACAGGCAAACGCACCGGTGTCCTTACTGACACCGATGTTAATAAAACCTTTGTTTTGCAGATAATCGAAAATGCCGTGGGGTATGACAATGCCCTGTGCAAAACTTTTAAAATCATGATCATAAGTTATCAGCTGCTTTCTTGTGTATAATTTTCCGTCTCGATAAAAATTGCCAAGATCCTCCTTTTTCTTTGTATCCATACTGATAATGGGATTGTCAGAAAATTTATACATGGATTTTATTACGGCAATATTTTCAAATTGTTCATTCCTATATTGCGTCTGTTTCATTGTAGCATTCTTCATCGCTTTGCGTCGTCGGAAGTCATTATTTCGGAGGAGTTGCCGAACAACTGTCGTCGAAACACAGATTTCATGTTCAGAGGCTAACTTTTCAGAAACTTTTCTAAGAGCGAGATTCGTCCATAACACATCGCCTCTCATCGGATCTCCGGCAGTATGGTTTTTGACAACATCTATGAACTTTTCATCAATACCCTTGTAAACGACATAATAAGGTTTGCGTCCGCCACCTGATTTGCGGATTCGTTTTTCATAGCCTGCATTATGAGGCATCGCTTTCAGTTCTCTTATTCCTCTGGCTACGGTCTTTCGGTCGCACCCTGATAAATTAGCCATATACACCGCTCCTCCGTGTCCTTTTTTAATCGCTTCAATAGCGGCATAGCGCCTTCTGTCTTTTTCAGAAAGAGTATTATAAAATTTTTTCATTGCCGCTGCAATCGAATCATCATCAAAATTTTTCGTTTCCGGA
>JAOZRC010000187.1 GCA_029940345.1 Desulfobacterales bacterium | reverse complement strand
TAAACTGAAAAAAGGGGAAATCAACACCCAATATACCGTGAAATAACAATCCGTTGCACTTCAGAAGTGCCTTCGCCGATATCTAACAATTTCTGATCCCGATAAAAACGCTCCACATTATATTCTTGCATCAGTCCGTAGCCGCCGTGAATCTGCACCGCATGGTTAGCCACCCGCCCCATGACTTCGGAGCAGTATAGTTTGGCCATGGCAGCGTATTTTTCATAAGGCCGGTTTTTATCACGCAGCCAGCACGCTTTATACATAAGATTGCGGGCACATTCGATTTCGACGGCGCAATCCGCCAATTTAAACGCTACCGCTTGAAATTTACTGATCGGCTGTCCGAATTGTTCACGTCCTTTGGCGTATTTTAACGCAAGATCATACGCGCCCTGGGCGCCCCCCAATCCCATGGCCCCAATTGAAAGTCGTCCGCCGTCAAGCGTTTTTAGCATCTGATGAAAGCCGTCGCCTTGCTTACCTAAGATATTTGCCTTGGGCAGGCGGACATCATCAAAATAAAGCTCGGCGGTGTTGGAGGCGCGCCACATCATCTTTTTATGCATGGGAACCGCTTTAAAACCGGGGGTTCCGTGTTCCAATAAAAAGCAGGTGTATTCCGGCTTTCCGTTGGGAAGTTTGCCGGTTATCGCCTGTACGGTAACGCCGAAGGAAAGCTCGCAAGCCGCATTGGTGATAAAAATTTTGGAACCGTTAAGCACCCATTCGTTACCATCAGGCACAGCGGTTGTTTTGCTGCCGCCGGCGTCAGACCCGGCCGTTGGCTCGGTCAGCCCAAAGCCCCACACGCCTTCCCCACTGCAAAGCTTAGGAAGGTATTTTTTTTTTTGCGCTTCGCTGCCAAAATAGTATATCGGACCGATTCCCAGCGAATTGCCGGCCGCAATGGTGGCCGCCTGGGAACCGTCAATGCGTGCGATCTCTTCCACGGCAATAATATAGGACAGATAATCAAGCCCCTGCCCGTCATATTTTTCGGATACAAACATGCCGAACAGGCCGATTTCGCCCATCTTTTGCGTCAACTTGGGATCAAATTTTTCCTGCTCATCCAGTTCATTGGCAATGGGCGCGATTTCCTTTACAGCGAATTTACGCACTTCTTTACGAATCATCTCCTGTTCTTTAGTTAGGTCTAAATCCAAAGGTTGCCTCCTTAAAGTAGTTTATAAAACGGCGTATTTTTCTTTTCTTCAAACATGCCACTCCAACGGAATGAAATATAATTGTACAAATTAAAATATTTTAGCATAATTTCTTGAAAGTGCAAGCAAGAAATGGGTAAGTAAATTATGAAGTTTAAAATCAGAGGAAGCAGTCTACCTATTTTCGCTAATGTTTTAGTAACCATCTGAGCTTCAAACTTCCAACTTCAAATATTGACATCCGGTGCAAAAAAGGTCATATTGTATGTTTATATTTAAAAGCTTTGGAAAAAACTCGAAATTCGCTCTCAAGACATTAGGCTAAAGGCCGCCGGTTATATAAATAAGGAGGAGATATGGATACCGAAGTCGAAATATACAAACCAAAAAACAATATCAGGGTTGTAAGTGCAACGTCTTTATTTGACGGCCATGACGCTGCGATTAACATCATGCGACGTATATTGCAGGGTACGGGCGTGGAAGTGATTCACCTGGGGCACAATCGCTCCGTACACGAAATTGTCAATGCAGCCATTCAAGAAGATGTTCAGGGCGTGGCCGTGTCCAGCTATCAAGGCGGGCATGTGGAATTTTTTAAATACATGATCGACCTTTTGGCTGAAAAAGGCGCTTCCCATATTAAGGTTTTCGGTGGCGGCGGCGGTGTGATTGTACCGGAAGAGATTAAAGAACTGGAGGCTTACGGCGTCACCAGGATTTATTCACCCGAGGACGGCGCTTCCAGGGGACTTCAGGGGATTATCAATCATTTGACAGCAGCAATTGATTTTTCCACCGTAGGTGATGAACCGTTCAATCCCGAACTGCTGACGTATGATAATAAGCGCCTTGTCGCCAATCTGATTACCGCTGTGGAACTGGCCAAAGCTTCGGGTGATGCTCCAAACTTGAAATATGGCCTTGAAACGATTATGGCGCAACTCAGGAAAAAAAGCGATGGTCGCCAAATACCGGTCGTGGGCGTCACGGGAACGGGCGGGTCAGGCAAGTCTTCCCTTACGGATGAATTAATTCTTCGCATCCTGCACGATAGGCAGGATATGAAAGTGGCTATTATCAGCAGCGACCCCTCACGACGCAAAACCGGCGGCGCCCTTTTAGGCGACCGTATCCGCATGAACGCTATCGACAATCCCCGTGTATATATGCGCAGCCTTGCCACGCGCAGGTCGGGCGCTGAAATTCCCGATTTTCTGCCCGAAGCCATCGAAGTGGTTAAAGCCGCCGGTTATGATCTGATTATCGTGGAAACGGCCGGCATCGGCCAGGGTGATTCCAATATTGTCGATTTGACAGATATCTCTGTTTATGTGATGACCAGCGAATTCGGTGCGGCCTCCCAATTGGAAAAAATCGATATGCTGGACTACGCCGATCTGATTGTGGTGAATAAATACGAAAAACGGGGCGGCGAAGATGCGGTGCGGGATGTGCGTAAACAGGTGCAGCGCAATCGCAACGCCTGGGGACAATCGCCCGAAGATATGCCGGTTTTCGGCACCATCGCCTCCAAATTCAACGATGACGGTGTTACGGCGCTTTACCATGCGCTGTTTGCAGTTATCGGAGAAAAATTCGGTCTTAAATCGGAATCTGTTTTTCCCGCTGGCGAATCTAAAACATCCACCTCCAAAACAGTGATCATTCCGCGCGAACAGTTGCGCTACCTGGCGGAAATCGCATCTACGGTCAGAGATTATCATCAGAAAACCGAAGAACAAGCTGACGCCCTGCGACAGGTTTGGCATTTGGAAAAAACAGCACAATATTTCAGCAATGACACACACGCAGGTGATGCGGACGCTTTGCTTAAGCGTCTTAAACAGGAAATCACCCAGTCGCAAGCATCCGTTGAAAACGAAACGTCACGTTTGCTTACACAATGGCAAAAAGTTAAAACAGCCTATTCTCAAGACGAACTCGTTTATCAGGTTCGTGAACATGAAATCCGGGTGCCGTTGTTCACCGAATCGCTGTGCCACCAAAAAATTCCCAAGATTGCGCTTCCCCAATTCAAAGACCCCGGCGAAATATACGCATGGTTGCGTAAGGAAAATCTGGCTGGCTATTTCCCTTACACCGCCGGTGTGTTTCCTTTGAAACGAGTGGATGAAGACCCGACCCGCATGTTTGCGGGCGAAGGCGATCCGGCGCGCACCAACCGTCGGTTTAAGCTTCTGTCGGGCGATTATGCGGCCAAAAGGTTGTCCACCGCGTTTGATTCGGTGACGCTGTACGGCGAAGACCCGGATGAACGGCCGGATATCTATGGCAAAGTAGGCACATCGGGTGTCAGTGTCTGCACGTTAGATGATGTCAAGGTGCTTTACGACGGTTTTGACTTATGCGCGCCCGGCACATCCGTTTCCATGACAATAAACGGCCCCGCGCCCATTACGCTGGCCATGTTCCTGAATACGGCCATTGATCAGGAATTGGCTAAATTAAGCGCTGAAAACGATGCCGAACTGACGGAAGCGCAGGTCCAGGAATGCCGGACACTCGTCTTATCCAATGTACGCGGAACCGTTCAAGCGGATATTTTAAAGGAAGACCAGGGACAAAACACCTGCATTTTTTCCATCGAATTTGCGCTTAAAATGATGGGGGATATCCAGGAATATTTTATTCAAAAAAATGTTCGCAACTTTTATTCGGTTTCTATCTCCGGTTACCACATTGCCGAAGCGGGCGCCAATCCGATCACGCAACTGGCGCTGACACTCTCCAACGGATTCACTTATGTGGAGTACTATCTTTCACGGGGGATGCCCATTGACAGTTTTGCGCCGAATTTATCCTTTTTCTTTTCCAATGGCATGGACCCCGAATACACGGTCATCGGACGGGTGGCGCGGCGTATATGGGCGGTGGCCATGCGCGATAAATACGGCGCTTCGGAGCGTTCCCAAATGTTGAAATATCATATTCAAACTTCGGGAAGATCGTTACACGCACAAGAAATTCAATTCAACGACATCCGCACCACACTTCAGGCGTTGTGCGCGGTTTACGATAACTGCAACAGCCTGCACACCAATGCGTTTGATGAAGCCATCACTACGCCTAGCTCTGAATCGGTGCGACGGGCGTTGGCTATTCAGCTCATTATTAACCGTGAATGGGGGCTGGCTAAAAACGAAAATTTGAACCAGGGAAGTTTTATCGTGGAAGAACTGACCGATTTGGTCGAAGAAGCCGTGTTGGTCGAATTTGACCGTATCACGGATCGGGGCGGTGTGCTGGGCGCTATGGAAACCGGCTATCAGCGCAGCAAAATCCAGGAGGAGTCAATTTATTATGAAACCTTGAAACACACTGGACAAATGCCGATTATCGGCGTTAACACCTTCCGCGACCCGCATGACGATGATGAGATGATTGATACGGTCGAATTGGCCCGGGCGACTGAAGAGGAAAAAGAATCCCAACTGAAACGACTGAAAGATTTTCAAAACCGACATGCTGAAGAATCGCCCCAGGCCCTGAAACAGCTTCAGCAAACAGCGCTTAATGGTGGCAATATATTTGCGGAACTGATGCAGACGGTGCGTACATGCAGCTTGGGGCAAATCTCGCAGGCATTGTATGCGGTGGGGGGGAAATATCGGCGGAATATGTGATTTAGAGGCTGGAAATAAATGACGCATTGATTTTTTTAATGATTAAAGCAAAAACAATCGAATAACGAATAATTGAACAATCGAATGACGAACAAGATAAGGAGAGATATAATGCAAGAAGCAGTCATCGTAAGCGCCGTGCGCACACCGTTAGGCAGTTTTAACGGTTCTTTAAGTAAAATCGGCGCAACCCAACTGGGCGCGTTTGCAATCGAAGAAGCCGTGCGACGGGCGCAAATCGCCAAGGAAGATGTGGATGAAGTCATCATGGGGCAAGTGTTGCCCTGCGGTTACGGACAGAATCCGGCCAAACAAGCTGCCGTACTGGCCGGAATGCCTGATGAAGCGGAATGCTTTACAATCAACAAAGTGTGCGGCTCGGCACTGAAAACCGTGATGTTAGCTGCGCAAGCCATTCAATGTGGCGATGCCGAAACAGTGGTTGCCGGCGGTATGGAAAATATGAGCATGGCACCCTATTATCTGCCCAAAGCGCGCAGCGGTTACCGCATGGGACCCGGCGTGATTGAAGATTCCATGATCCACGACGGCCTCTGGGATATTGTCAATGATTTTCACATGGGCATCTCCAATGAACTTTGCTCCGAAAAATATGCGGTCACACGGGAAGATCAGGACAAATACGCCGCCGAATCCTACCAGAGAACATTGGCCGCAATAGACGCCGGTATATTCAAGGATGAAATTGTTCCCGTATCCATCCCGCAGCGCAAAGGCGATCCGGTCATTTTCGATCAGGATGAATGCCCCCGCCCCACCAGTTACGAAGCATTATCCAAAATGCGCGGCGCATTTAAGAAAAACGGCGTTGGCACCGCCGGCAATGCTTCCATTATCAGTGACGGCGCCGCTGCTGTTGTCGTTATGTCAAAAGAAAAAGCGCTTGCTAAAGGCTGTGAAATCATGGCGACTATCGGGGCGCAGGCTTCCAGCGGTATTGATATGAAATATGTGCTGGTGGCACCAATCTTAGCGATTCCCAAATGTCTTAAAAAAGAGGGCATTGGTAAAGATAATGTTGACCTTTATGAAATTAACGAAGCGTTTTCAGGATCAACCGTTGCTGTACTGCGTAATCTTGAATTGAATTCTGACAAAGTAAATGTAAATGGCGGCTCAGTGGCACTGGGACATCCCATCGGCGCTTCCGGGTGCCGTGTGTTGGTTACGCTGCTGTACGAAATGATTAAAAAAGACCTGAAGACCGGGTTGGCGTCTTTGTGCCTAGGCGGTGGCGAGGCGGTGGCGATGGTCGTTAAAAGGCATGAAACTTATAAATAAAAAAGTTAGCAAAGAAGGAGAACTGATGGAAATCAAAACTTTCGGCGTTATCGGCGCCGGCCAAATGGGAAACGGTATTGCACAGGTTGCCGCTATGAGTGGTCTCAATGTCATTATGACCGATATCAGCACCGAATTTCTTGAACGCGGCCTTGGTAATATTACCAAACTGCTGACACGCGGTGTTGACAAAGGCAAGTTCACGGCGGACGAAAAGGATGCTGTTTTAGGACGCATCAAGACAAGCACTGACCTTCAGGATATGCAAGCCGCCGATTTTGTGGTGGAAGCCGCCACCGAGAATGAAGCCCTCAAATTTAAGATATTTAAAGACCTGGATGAAATATGCGCATCCCATGTCATTTTATCCACCAATACATCTTCGATTCCCATCGGCCGGATCGCATCCCAGACAAAACGTCCTGACAAACTGATCGGTATGCACTTCATGAACCCGGTGCCGGTGATGAAACTGGTTGAAGTGATTCGCGCGCTGGCCACATCCGATGAAACCTTTGACACCACTTGGGAACTGGCTAAGAAATTCGGCAAAACACCGGCTGAAGCCAATGACTATCCAGGCTTTATCGCTAACCGCATTCTGATGCCCATGATTAACGAAGCGGTGTACTGCCTTTATCATGGCGTGGGGAAACGTGAAGATATCGACACCGTTATGAAATTGGGCATGAACCATCCTATGGGTCCGCTGGCTTTGGCGGATTTAATCGGTCTGGACACCTGTCTGGCCATTTTGGAAACCATTTACAGCGGCTTTAACGATTCCAAGTATCGCCCCTGCCCATTGCTTCGTAAATATGTGGAAGCGGGTTGGCTGGGGCGTAAAACCGGACGCGGGTTTTATGAGTATAAATAAAACATGATCTGACAACAGGTAAAATTATACAAGCAAGGTGAACAATACGCCGTTTTTGTTCACCTTGCTATTCATTGCTTTTAATATTAGTGAAAGGGAGGGATAATGGCACGCAAAAAAGATACGCTGGTTCCGGTAGGCAAAAAAATCAAACAAGTGCGCACCCGACAGAAGATATCGCTTGATTATATTGCCAATGAAACCGGGTTTGCGCTTGATTATTTAAAAAATTTGGAGGCCGGCAAGGCTATCCCCCCGGTGGGTGCGCTCTTGCAAATTGCCAGAGCTCTGAAAATTGATTCGACCCTGCTTTTAAAAGAGGAGGAAGAGAGCATCAGCTCCCGCAAACAGGAATACACCAAACGCACGGCAAATTATGCTTACCAAACATTGACGCCGGATGCGGAAAACAAACATCTCAAAGCGTTTCGAGTGACAGTTGATCCTCAACAGGATCACGAGGGAGTGGGGTATCAGCACGAAGGTGAGGAGTTTACGTATGTACTCTCAGGGCAAATTGAAATCATCGTCGGCGACCATGTCAACACACTATACGAGGGCGAATCCCTGCATTTCAATTCGGGCGTCAAACACAATTTACGCAATATCGGTGACAAGCAAGCTGAACTTCTGGTTGTGATCTATTCATCGTAACTTGTTATAATGATTGGAGGATAACGCAATGTTATTCAAATTGACTGGCGAACAACGTATGATTCAGACCATGGCCCGTGAATTTTCCCGCAAGGTTGTGGCGGCAACCGCGGTCGAACGGGATCGAACCAAAGAATTCCCGGCGGAAAATCTCAAACAGATGGGCGAATTGGGGCTTATGGGAATGATGATTCCATTTGAGTACGAAGGCTCCGGCGCCGATACGGTGAGTTACGTCCTGGCGCTTTCCGAAATCGCATACTCCTGCGCTTCCACCGCCGTGGTGATGTCGGTGCATAATTCCATTGTCTGTGAAAGCATTTATCGTTGGGGAAACGATACTCAGAAAGATAAATATTTAAAATCACTGGCCGCAGGCAGTAAAATCGGCGCCTTTGCCTTAACCGAACCCGAAGCCGGTTCCGACCCTGTAAAACAGATCACTTCAGCGGTGCGAGACGGAGATGAATATGTTTTGAACGGCGTCAAACGCTTTATCACCACAGGCCAAAATGCAGGTTTGGTGATTGTCACGGCTGTCACCGATGAAGCCAAACGGCATCGCGGGATTAGCGCTTTTTTGGTCAATAAAGGAACGCCGGGATTTAAAGTCGGCCACACGGAAGATAAATTGGGTCTGCGCGCCTCAGACACCACGGATTTACTTTTTGAGGATTGCCGGATTCCGGCCAGCGATCTGCTCGGTGCTGAAGGCGACGGTTTCAAAATTGCGATGACGGCGCTGGATTGCGGTCGGATCGGCATCGCCGCCCAATCAATCGGAGTGGCCACTGCCGCTTTTGATGCTGCCGTAAAATATGCTAAAAGCAGAGCCCAGTTCGGCCAAAAAATTTCCAAATTTCAGGCATTGCGCTTTATGCTGGCAGACATGGCGACTGAAATCGAAGCCGCCCGCCAACTGATGTTTTCCGCCGCCGCCACCAAAGACCGCGGTGAAAATTTCACCCTTCAGGCGTCTATGGCCAAACTCTATGCCTCGGAAATGGTCAACCGGGTGACCGCCAAAGCGCTACAAATGCATGGTGGCTATGGCTTCACCAAAGATTATCCGGTTGAGCGTTATTATCGCGACGCGCGCGTATTTACGATTTATGAAGGAACATCGGAAATTCAGCGCGTCGTCATATCAAACAGCATTTTGAAAGATAAACGTAAACCTTAAGGGTATCCTTCATATCAGGCTGAAAGTAGTTTACACTTTTT
>JAOZRC010000186.1 GCA_029940345.1 Desulfobacterales bacterium | reverse complement strand
CCCCTCACGCACGGTTAGCGCTATTGTTTCCTTCGAAATTATCTGATTTCTGCCATTTTGGGAATGCACCCACTACGAGCTCTGTTAAGCGGAAAATGAAGGATGCCCAAATTTTCATTCTATTGTCCTGCCTGGTCCTCAAAACAATATTGACACACACGCAGATATTCGTTAACCGGTACTTTTTCACAAGTTAACGAGAGGGGTCGCATGAAAAAACGCATACTGGAAATTTTAAGAACCGAACGAACGGTTGTTTCCGGAGAAACTTTAAGCGTCATGTTAGGTGTTTCCAGGGTGTCTGTATGGAAACATATCACTAAACTGCGTGAACATGGCTATCATATCGAAGCCAATGCCAAAGGTTACCGATTGTCCGAAGAAACAGATGCGCTTTTCCCTTGGGAATTTCCCAAACGTGCGTCTCAGATTCATTTTTTTTCTGAAACTGGCTCTACGATGGATATTGCGCGTGATTTGGCCCGCCAGGGATGTCCCGATTTTACGGTGGTCATCGCCGATCGTCAAACAAAAGGTCGCGGACGTTTAAACCGCGTCTGGCATTCGGCCGACGGAGGGCTATATTTCACCATTGTAACGCGCCCTTTACTGCCGCCGGTGCATAGTTTCCGGGTCTGTTTTGCCGCTTCGACAGCCCTGGCTGAAACGTTGCGCGAGCTTTATAAAATTGATGCGGGCGTCAAATGGCCCAATGATATCCTGGTAGATGGGCATAAACTGTCGGGGATGCTGTCAGAAATGGAAGCCGAGGCAGACAGGGTGGCGTATATTGCTATCGGAATCGGAATCAATGTTAATAATGATCCTCACGTTTATGAAGCTGATGCTGTTTCAATCAGCCAATTACTGGGCCGTAAAGTTTCCCGCAAACGCTTGTTGACCTGTTTTTTGGATATGTTTGAAACCAAGCTTCATGGCAAAGCGCTTGATAACATTGTTGCCGAGTGGAAGCGATACACCATCACGCTGAACCGGGCGGTCAAAATTGTCACGATCAAAGAGACGCTGGAAGGCGTTGCTCGCGACATCGACCCAACTGGTGCGTTGGTATTGGAAATGGCCGACGGAACAACTCAAAAAGTCGTATATGGCGACTGTTTTATTAAGGATAAATGAAAGGTAAACGAATGACAACCAAAGGAACAAATCCAGCGGATACGTTGCGCATGACGGTCTATGCATCCCTGTTGGCCGCATTGATTGCTGCCGGTGCTTATATGGCGATTCCCATCGGCCCGGTGCCCATTGTTCTTCAGAACTTTTTTGTCTTACTGACCGCGTTATTATTGGGCAGCCGCTGGGGAGTGGGTGCCATTGCCGTTTATCTGCTGGCAGGCGTATGCGGATTGCCGGTGTTTGCCGGTGGCATGGGAGGCATCGGACGGTTGGCAGGTCCCACCGGCGGCTATTTGATGGGTTATTTGCCCATGGTTTTTACTATCGGCCTGATTGTCGAAAAAACGGATAATCGCATGATTTATGACATTTTGGCCATGATCCTCGGTGCAATAATCCTTTATGCCTGTGGCGTGACCTGGTTGAAAATAGTTAACGGCATGGCCTGGTCAAAAGCGGTCGCAGTGGGAATGAATCCGTTGTTTCTGATCGGTGATGCCCTCAAGATTGCAGTGGCGGCGCCTGTAGCGCGCTCTTTACGGCCTTTGATCAAACAATCTGTCAATTGAAAATATTATGAAGATAAAACAAATATATATCAAAAATCACAAAATATTTAAAAATTTTGTTTTGGATTTAACTCATAATGGTAAAGCGTTGAATCTGATAGTTATCGCCGGAATAAATGGCAGTGGCAAGACGACATTATTTCAGGATTTCATTTATCATTCTTTTAAAAATGAAGTTATGTTAAAAGAGAGCTACATTGAGGTTGAATATATTGAGAAAAAACAGCATAAAATTTTTAAAATAGATAATGACTCATTGAGTGTAAATACCTTTAAAGACATCAGATACACCACCGATAATTTATATCAAAAATTCAAAAATGTTGTCTATTATGAAGCCGGATTTTCAGATCGTCAGAGTGCGAAAAATATCATCATTCAATTCATTGATAAACTTATCTATGAGGAAGATAATAAAAGCAGTGAGGCATATCTTATTACCCGGAAAATTCTGAATTCAATATTCAAAGATTTTGACTTACAGATTGAATTTAAAGGAGTTGACAGAAACAGAGAGCCGCTATTTAGAAATGATGTATCAGAAAAAATAAAAATAGAAGAATTGTCTGATGGTGAACAGGAACTTATCACAAAAGCATTTTCAATATATCTTGCAGATATTAAAGATAGCATCATTTTGATTGATGAGCCTGAAAGTTCACTTCATCCTAAGTGGCAGGCCCGAATCGTTCAAATATATCAGAAAATAGCTGACAAAAACAATAATCAGATAATTTTTGCAACCCATTCGCCTCATATCGTCGCCTCTGTCCGTAAAGAGCAAATACGGATTTTGGTAAAAGAAGATAATGTAATAAGAGTGATCGATCAATTTAATGGGGCGTATGGCTGGAAAGTTGACAGGGTGTTGCTTGAAATATTCAGAACTGACGGATTACGAACACCGGAGATAGAAAAAAAACTTTCGGCATTAAAAACTATTATTTTTAATGATAAATATGAGACGGATACATTTAAAAACTTACAATCCGAATTAGAAATAAGTATCGGTTTTGATGATTCGGATTTAGCATTAATCCGAATGGAGGTCGCTAAAAGAAGAAAAATGAAAAATGAAATAAATTGTTAAAAATGAGCCGGATTTGTTCAGAAATTATTTAAAGAAAAACAAACCGCAATCATGGGGGATTTTAAGCAAGGATATCGGATACGATATCAGATCATACATGTTAAAAGAAGAACAAAATTCTCAATGTGCATATACTGAAATTCGCCTTTCTCCGGGAAGTTCGCATGTAGATCATTTTAGAAAACAGAGCTTATTTCCAACCTTGATACTAAAATGGAATAATTTGTTCACCTCATGCAATTCTGATTGTTACGGAGCGAAATTCAAAGATCGAAAAATTAAAAGAGAAGATTATAGATATGTTATAAACCCGGGTGAAGACGACACGCGAAATTGTTTTAACTACTCAATTACAGGTGAAATCTTAGTTGATGAAAACAATAAGCAAGCCCAAATTACAATCGCTTTATTCAATCTGAACGATTATGCTCTTGTAGAACAGAGAAAAGCGGCCGCCCAAGCGGTAATGGCGATGCGCAAACAATTCAATGTGCACGAACTTGTTGAATATATAGGTCAATTTGAAAGTTTTATAAGAGCGATTTATACCGATTTTGAAAATATTGAATATCATTGAAATCAAAAATTTAAGCCATCATTTCGCTGATGGTGCCATCGGAATTGATGACATTAATCTTACCATTAGGGAGGGGGAATTTGTCGTGTTTGCCGGAATGAACGGTTCTGGCAAAAGCACGTTGTTCCGGCACTTAAACGGACTTTTGACGCCCAGTAATGGAACTGTAATTTTGGACGGCGTATCAGTGGCCGATGATCCGAAGCGCGCCCGGCGAATGGTGGGAATGGTGTTCCAAAATGCCGACAGCCAAATCGTTGGTGAAACAGTTTATGACGATGTCGCTTTCGGGCCGGAAAATCTCGGCCTCAAACGGGATATCATTGCACAACGGGTCTCGGAAGCGCTTAATGCGGTCAATCTGAGCACCCATGCGGACCAACGTCCGCACCTGCTTTCCGGTGGTGAAAAACGAAGGCTCGCAATTGCGGGAATCCTGGCAATGGGTTCGCGCGTTCTGGTGTTTGATGAGCCTTTTTCCAATTTGGACTACCCTGGAATTCGCCAGGTGTTGAATCAGATTGTCACTTTACATCATGCGGGACATACGATCCTGATTGCCACCCATGATCTGGAAAAAGTGATATGCCATGCCCAACGTCTTATCTTCATGAAGGCCGGCAATATAATTCGGGATGGCGCACCCAATGATAATCTGAAAGAGGCAGAGCGTTTCGGTGTCAGAGCGCCATGTGCTTCCCGTTTCGGAAAGGAGCCTGTTTCATGGCTTCTATGACAGCTTTCAGCTATCTCACCGGCGCTTCCGCTCTCCATCGGATGGATGTCCGCTTTAAATTGGCGTCAATGATTCTTTGCAGCCTGGCAACGGTTAAAGCACAGGCTGACGGTCTTTTATTGTTAACACTGGCTCTCGGTATCATCCTGGTATACATCCGCTTACCCTTAAATATACTGATACGCGAATTACGCTATTTCAGTTTTTTACTCCTTTTCGTATTTATCGCCCGGTCGTTAGCCACACCCGGGGAGCCTTTTATCAAACTGAGCTTTGTCACGCTTACTTATGAAGGAATTAACGACGGCGCGCTGGTCTGCTGGCGATTGTCAAATATCGTTTTTGTGGGCATTATATTCGTAGCCACCACGCGACCATCCGCTTTAAAAACAGCCGTTGAATGGTGGCTCAGACCGTTGCCGTTTGTTCCGGAGCAGCGGGTGGCGGTGATGATGAGCCTGGTGATCCGTTTTATGCCGGTTATCCTTGAGCAGGCCCGGGAAACAGCGGATGCTCAAAAAGCCCGGGGGGTGGAAAACAGGAAAAATCCTTTCTATCGTTTAAAAAAAATCGCGCTTCCGGTATTAATCCGCACCTTTATCACCGCCGATGAATTGGCTGTTGCGATGGACGCCCGTTGTTACACCGAAAAACGCACTTCGGTGTCTTTAACCGCCTGCAGAAATGATTGGCTGATTTTGGGCGGTGTTATTCTTTTTTGCTGCCTGATGGTTGTCTGAATGCGGAATTCGGAATGGAGAAAGCGGAATTCAGCATTCAACATTTATTCGAGGCTTGCATTTTTAACATGATATGATTATAGTTGACCATTATGAAAGAAAATAACGAAAACTTACCAAATCCAAAAGAAATTGAAAAAGAGATTGGGGATTTTTTAGCGAAAAAATTCGGCGGCACGGTACGCATGATTACACCGGGAATGCTCCCTGAGAGAGAAACTGTTGATGAAACCGGGGCTGCGCCAAACCGTGGAGACAAGCTGAAATTTAATACTAAACCCAAAGAGCTGATATCCTATCTTGATGAATATATTGTCAAGCAGGATATGGCCAAAGCCGTTTTAGCCACCAAAATCTGCACGCATTTCAACCGCGTTACGCGATCTGAAACAGACAACCATAAAGTGGGCGATATGGTGGGAAGTATCAAAAACAATGTCCTGATGATTGGCCCCACCGGTGTTGGCAAGACATATATTATCAAACTGATCGCCAAAAAACTCGGTGTTCCGTTTGTCAAAGGCGATGCCACCAAATTTAGTGAAACCGGCTATGTGGGCGGTGATGTGGAAGACCTGATACGGGAATTGGTGCGAGATGCCGATGATGATATCGAGCGCGCTCAATGCGGCATCATCTATATTGATGAGATTGATAAAATTGCTGCAAGCCGCAATCTGATCGGCGCTGACATATCTCGAACCGGTGTCCAGCGCGCCTTGCTAAAGCCGCTGGAGGAAACCGAGATTGATCTGAAAGTACCCCATGATCCCATCTCGATGATCCAGGAGATGGAACGGTTTCGTAAAACAGGAGAGCGCGACAAACGCACTGTGAACACCAAAAATATCCTGTTTATTATGAGTGGGGCCTTTGGCGATCTGCCTCAGATTGTCAATAAACGGCTGACCAAGCAGGCTATCGGCTTTGGTGCGGATATCACCTCCGTCAAGGAACAAACCGCCATATTACATAAAATTAAATCTGAAGATTTGATCGAATACGGCTTTGAATCGGAATTTGTCGGCCGACTGCCGGTCAGATCCGTTTTTGAACATCTGACGGAAGAAGACCTTTACACGATTCTGAAAAATCCCAATAATCCGATTATTTTAGGGAAAAAGCTGGATTTCGCCGCTTATGGAATTGATATTCGTTTTGAAGATGCCGTTTTACGCCGGATGGCTCGCAAAGCATTCCAGGAAAATACCGGTGCACGGGGCTTGGTCAGCGCTGTGGAAAGCATCCTGCTCCCGTTTGAAACCCAATTGCCATCCGCACCGATCACCCGCTTCCCGGTTACAACCCAGATCATCGAACGTTCGGTTGAAGCGTTTTTGGCATCTTCCGAACAAGAACGAAGCGACGCCTTCGCTGAACTGGTGCTTGAGGAGCGCGAATTTGTCAAAGCGTATCTGATAGCTCAGAAACAAACGCTTGCAGCCAAATACAATATCGCTCTGACAGACGCCCGTATTGACACTGCCGCCGGTTTTTACAGCCGCAATATCATTGATATCGGCCATTTGATCAAACAACTTAAAACGCATTTGGACGAAATTAAAAAGGTCGAGCTCTATTTTTTCAAACGCCATGACGTCAACATTGTTTTTGTAGCGGACGCCGTTGATTATATTATCGAACAATTGTTAATTGACGGCTTCAGTTTAAAGCAAATCTATAAAAAACTGACCGATGATTTTGAACTCGGCCTTAAGTTAATTATGGAAAAAACCAGGAAAAATCGCTTTTTCATATCCAAAGAAGCCCTTTTGGAACCTGACGCGTATATCAGCAATCTTATTAAAAATGAATTAAGCGATTTAACGTTAAAAGAAATTGATCCTGGTGAGGAATCGGTCAATACCATTAATACCCGAAACTAAGAAACCGGTAATAGTTCACTGCAAAGTCGCAAAGGACAGTTTCGTAGGAGTGCGAAAACCTTTTTTCGCCCTACCGCGAGCGAAGCGAGCGGCACAGCAAAGGCAGACTGCCAGATTCGACTGCTCCCTACAAATTTACGGTGAACTATTACAAAAACCGCTTAAAAAAAATTGAAGTTTAAAGGGTTAAGTTAAAAGTTATTTTATCTTCAATTTGGCACTTCAAACTTCATACCCCAAAGGTTTTAACGTCTCATGATCGGAATATCCAAACTATACTGCGGAACGGTGGAACCATCGGATGCGTTGCGCTACGGACGTCATTCCGGCCGCCTTCCTTCCCATTTACTGCAATTCTCCAAAGATAAGCGCCCTGTGGTCGTATGGAATATTACCCGGCGTTGCAACCTGAAATGCGTTCATTGTTATGCACACGCCAAAGATCAGTCGTATGCCAATGAGCTGACAACTACCGAAGGTAAGCAGTTGCTGGATGACCTGGCTCTGTTTGGCGCCCCGGTCGTGCTTTTATCAGGAGGAGAGCCAACCGTGCGAAAAGACCTACCCGAATTGGCGGCTTACGCTGTCGAAAAAGGGATGCGTGCGGTCATATCCACCAATGGCACTTTAATAACAAGGGATTTGGCTGAAACCTTAAAAGCGATCGGGCTATCCTATGTTGGCGTCAGTCTGGATGGGATGAAAACGGTCAACGACAAATTCCGGGGAGTTGCGGGTGCGTTTGATGCGGCGTTGAAAGGTATTGAAAACTGTCAGAACGCCGGAATCAAAGTGGGCCTGCGTTTTACAATTAACAAATTTAATCGGGATGAAGTTTCCGGAATATTTGATCTGCTTGAAGAACGCGAAATACCCCGCGCCTGTTTTTATCACCTGGTTTATGCCGGCCGCGGCTCCCAATTGGTGAACGATGATTTGTCCCATGCAGAAACCCGCGATGTGGTGGATATGATCCTGGATCGAACCCGGGAGTTGCATGACAAAGGCATGCCCAAAGAGATATTAACCGTGGATAACCATGCGGACGGCCCTTACACCTACATGCGACTGCTTAAAGAAAATCCCGAACGCGCTAAAGAGGTGCTGGAACTGCTGAAGATGAACGAAGGCAACAGTTCCGGCCGCGGCATCGGCTGCGTCAGTTGGGATGGTGAAGTTTACGCCGATCAATTCTGGCGCCACTACAGTTTCGGCAACGTGCGCCAAAGACCGTTTTCAGAAATATGGACCGACACCTCCGAGCCCCTTTTAGGCAAACTGAAAGAGAAACACAAACATGTCAAAGGCCGTTGCGCAACCTGTCGCTGGCTTGATATTTGCGGCGGCAACTTCCGGGTGCGGGCGGAGGCCGTCACCGGTGATGTGTGGGCACCGGACCCGGCGTGTTATCTGTCTGATGACGAAATCTTGGGTTAGCTTGATTTGAACAGCATTGAGAAACAGGGAAACATCACGATGACTGTTGAACAATATATCAGGAATACATAAAGCCTATATCGGTTGCCGAACAATTGGAACTGATTTCTATCATTATCAGCAGCAGAAGAGTTGATAAGGGAATCATAGCTCAAATAAATTCCAAATTACAATAGCCAAATATCAAATGTGATTTATTTGTTTTTATGGCTATTGTTATTTATTTTAATTCCCCGTGACCACAAAAATAGGCGTCACTTGCAGTCCGGACGCCGCATTCGTAAAATCCTTTTCATACTTTTGCCGGTTGGCGTCATCAAATTCTCCACAAAAAACACCAGCGTAATCACTTTAAGTTTCAGTTGCTGACAATAAGCGGCCGCTTTTTGCAGCGCTTCTTTGTATGCCATTTCATCGGTGTAGCTTTTGAGCTCAATACCGTAGGCCTGTCCCTGATAGGTGACGATCAAATTTTATCGCTTTCATTTACGCGACTGGTGTATATTGTCCTGAATTCATAGGTAAACTTGTTTATTCAATTTTAATCTATAGAATCGAATTCATCCAAAATCAGTATAAACGGTTTAGAAAAAATAGTCCCTGGTAAATAATTCAGGCAAATATTTCAAAGATTGAATCCCTGGTAAATCTGTTTCAAAATGATAACGTAAATTGTTGGCATCCTTCATATAAGATTAAAAGTAGTTTACACTTTCCTCGCTGATCTACA
>JAOZRC010000861.1 GCA_029940345.1 Desulfobacterales bacterium | reverse complement strand
TGACGCCTTTGGCACCGGCTTCCTCAATCAAAGGGATATGTTTGGCAATCATCGCCGCTTTGATTTCATCCGGCGTTCCATCATGTTTGGCATTGGATGCCTGGATATGGGCGCATTTTACAATTCTTGACATGCGTTTCTCCTTTCAATCGGATTTGTTCACCGCAAAGAACGCAAAGGGAAATAATATTTCAGCACTTGGCATCCTAATTAAGATTCTGACGGTTCACGTTTGACAAATTTGCCGCGACCGATCTCACCGACAAACTCCATTTGATCACCATTCCATTGGGATACTTTTTTCCCGCGAGAATAAACGGCGCTGGGCATACCGGTCACTTCGATGCCTTCAAACGGGGTGTAGTCGATGTTCATGTGCAGCTTAGGCTGGGTGATGGTAAATTTTTGATCTGGATCGAACACCACGATATCGGCGTCCTTGCCCACCAAAATTTCACCTTTATCTTTTAAGCCAAACATGCGTGCGGTGCCGGTGGAAAGCACATCCACCATGCGTTCGAGACTGATGCGCCCCTTGACCACGCCTTCGGAATGCATCAGCATCAGCAGCGTTTCAATGCCGGGCGCGCCGTTGGGAATCTTCTTGTAGTCATCTTTGCCGAACATGTCCTTTTTGCCATTGAAATCAAAGGGGCAGTGATCGGTGGCAACCACTTGCACAGACCTGTCTTTTAAACCTCTCCAAAGCGCATCATTGCTTGCCTGGGTTCTTAACGGCGGTGACATGACGTATTTGGCGCCGTTAAAATCCGGTTCTTTGTAGCGTTCTTCATCTAACAGCAGGTATTGGGGGCATGTTTCCGCAAATACCTGAACGCCCCTGTCTTGGGCCGCTTTGACTTGCCGGAGACCTTCCAAAGATGAAAGATGCACAATATAAATACGGGAGCCGGTTAATTCAACCATCTTAGCCGCCCGGGCAATGGCTTCTTCTTCGGCAATGTTCGGACGGCTCTTGGCATGGTAATAAGGGGCCAGTTTGCCCTGTTTCGCCAAAACTTCATTTAAATGCTGAATAATATAGACATTTTCAGCATGAACCTGAACAAGCCCGCCATATTTTTTAGTTTCTTCCAACAACCGGATCATGGTGGCGTCATCCACGCGGAAATCATACACCATGAAAATTTTAAAACTCGGCGTGCCATATTCGAGGCAGGCTTTTTTGACTTCTTCAATCACTTCCGGCCGCGGGTCCATCACCGCCGGATGCAACGAGTAATCAATCGCCACTTTGCCGTCGGCCAGTGCTTGTTTGCGTTCAAGCGCTTCGAGCAACGTTTCCCCTTTTTGCTGCAAATCAAAATCGATCAGGGAGGTGACGCCGCCGCAAGCTGCGGCAATCGTTCCGGTTTCGTAATCATCCTGGGCATGCGTACCCATAAACGGCATGGCAATATGGGTGTGGGGGTCAATGGCGCCGGGAAGAATATATTTACGCTTGGCGTCAATGACTTCATCTGCCGGAACGTCCAAATCGGTGCCAATTGTTTTGATTTTGTCGCCTTCGGTATAAACATCAGCTACATAACGACCCGTCGTGCTAACGATGGTGCCGCCTTTAAACAGTACACTCATGCGGGGGCCTCCATTATAAAAGGTTGATAGTTTAAATCGTTTTCCAATTTTTTATCCATCACCGCGGTCTCCTGACGTTGCCACTCCGCGGGCATCTCTTTATATGTGATAAGACCGGGAACCGGGCAAACAAATTGACACAGCATACAACTCAGGCATTTATCTTCGTTAAGCTTCGGACGGCGATCAGCGCTGTCCCATTCAATGGCCTGGCCGGCGGCGTCATTGCACACGGTGTAGCATTGGCCGCAACCGATGCACAAATCCGTATCATACTGGGTAATTCCCTGGCGTTCAAGATCAAATTGATCCGTTTCGTGCAGATTCGGCAGAGCTTTGCCAACCAAATCGGTAACGCTTTTTATGCCGCGTTCGGCCATGCAGTCGGACAACCCTTCGATCATATCTTCGACAATGCCGTAGCCATAGTGCATAATTCCGGTCGTTACCTGAATGGTTGACGCTCCCAGCGCGATAAATTCCAACGCATCAATCCAGGTTTCTATACCACCGATGCCGGACAATGGCAAGCCGAGTTCCTGACATTGAGCCATGGTGGCGATAAAATTCAGGCCAATGGGTTTGACCGCCGGGCCGGATGTTCCGCTGATAGCGCCCTTGCCAAACACATTCGGTTTCGGCACCCAATCATCCAGACCGACGCCGCTGATGCCTCTGACCGTATTAATCGCGGAAATGGCATCCGCACCGCCATTTTTGGCAAACAGCGCCGGTTCGTTCATATCGGTGATATTGGGCGTCATCTTGGCAATCACCGGAATAGTGACA
>JAOZRC010000185.1 GCA_029940345.1 Desulfobacterales bacterium | reverse complement strand
TAACGGAACCCACCACATTTCCATAAACGGTGGGTTCCGTTACACTCTGCCCACCCTACATTAAAAAGTGTAAACCAACAAATGAAGGATGCCGAAAAAACGTTACAAACTCGACAAGTCCCGTAGGCACCCTATCCAGATTCAGACCCGCTTTATACGTTCCAACTCGTATCTACGACCCGTTCAGCAGGGAATCCGCACATATAAATATGTATATACTTGGCACTGTCATAATTGGTGATTTTTCAGGTTGTGTTTAAACACTGTTTAAACACATCGCATTAACATCTGTTTAAATAGCATTGTATTTATATTTTGGCAAGTGTCTTAAAATATTTTTATTCCTGTAATAACAGGATGTTGATTTAATAAGACGACCTTTAATCTGATTTAGGCATGAAATTTGCTTACTTAACAGAAAAGACCATTAGGCTATGCGGAGGTTGTTATGACACTAAAAACAGAACCCAAAATATCCCAATTGAACCTGGTGGGAGTGGTTTCACCGGTGTGTTTATTAAAATGTCAAAGTGCGCTTAACATGTTAAAACCTGGGGATGTTTTGGTAGCAATGGTGCAGGATCCGGAAGTGGTTAACAATTTGCAAAAAATTATTGAACGTTCCGCTAATCAAGTGCTAAAAACCGAACAAAGAGATGAATATTTTCAACTTTTTATTCGCAGGGGCTCTATATCCAAAAGTAACTTAAAACCTTAAACTTATAACTTTAAACTTCAAAGCAGGAGGAGGTTTATGGATATCAATCGAAGAAATTTTTTTAAAATAGCAGGTGCGGCGGCGGCTTCGACGATCGCTGTTTCTGAGAAACCGGCTCATGCAGCCGAACCGCCCGCTATTAATGCGGATGCTTATGGCTGCCTGATTGACACGACGTTATGCGTCGGATGCCGTAAATGTGAGGAGGCCTGTAATGAGCGCCATAGTCTGGCCAAGCCCGAGCAATCATTTGAGGAACTTTCCGTATTGGAAAATGAAAGACGTCCGGATGAACATTCCTATACGGTGGTCAATAAATATTATCCTCACAGCATCGGCGCGCTCACCTGGCGCAAGCGCCCCACCTTTGTGAAATTTCAATGTATGCACTGTAACGATCCGTCGTGCGTGTCCGCCTGCATTGTGGGCGCCCTGGTTAAACAACCGGATGGAGCCGTCACTTATGACGTCAGCAAGTGCATTGGGTGCCGCTATTGTATGGTGGCCTGCCCGTTTCAAATTCCCGCTTACGAATATCACAACGCGCTGACGCCGGAAGTCAGGAAATGCACCTTTTGTTTTAATTATGTCAAAAATGGTCAACTGCCCGCTTGCGTCCAGGTGTGTCCTCGTGAAGCGATCACGTTTGGCAAGCAATTGGAGCTTTTAAAACTAGCGCGCTGGAAGATGAAGCGCCACCCCGGCAAATATGTCGATCACATATACGGGGAATATGAAGTCGGAGGAACCTCCTGGTTGTATCTTGGCTCCGAACCGTTTGAAAAAATCGGCTTCCCCAAACTGGGTGTGAAAGCGCCGCCGCGTCTCACCGAAACCATTCAGCATAGCTTGTTTCAGTATTTTGCCGCTCCGATCATTTTATACACCACTTTGGGTGGCATCATGTGGGGCACCGGTATGCTGAAAGAAAAGGACGCCAAAAAAGAAAATAAAACCGATTAAAGTTTCAAGTTGTTCAGTAATATCTTGAAATCATTGTTACTGATTATGAAATAACTCGTAAAAGGAGACTGAAAATGAATGCGCATCATGATGTTGCCGCACCTGTGGAAGATAAATTTTTAACTCCCGGTGTAATGATATTGCTTGCTTTGATGTTTGTCGGCTTTGCTTTTGCCCTGGTGAGATTTATAGCCGGCATTGGCGCAGTCGCCAATCTGAACAATCAATTTCCCTGGGGATTATGGGTGGCGGTGGATGTCGCCACCGGCGTCGCTTTAGCCGCCGGCGGTTTCACCACCGGCGCCATTGCGTATGTGTTTAACCGCGACCAGTATCATGCCGTTATCCGTCCGGCGCTACTTACAGCCATGTTAGGCTATACGTTTGTCGTCTTGGGCTTGTTGGTGGATATTGGCCGCTATTGGAATATCAGCAGCCCTATTTTCAACCATAACGGCAACTCGGTGCTGTTTGAAGTGGCTATATGTGTGATGATTTACTTACATGTTCTTTATATTGAGTTTATTCCGATTGTAGCGGAACGCTTCAAAGGGCGTGTCGATTTACCAGGTCCTTTGGCCAAATTAAACAATCAGACCGAAAAAGTGCTGGATATTGCCGATAAAATTTTAGGCAAAATTATGTTTGTCTTTATTATCGCCGGAATTGTGCTTTCTTGTCTGCATCAGTCCAGTCTTGGCTCGCTCATGCTGATCGCTTCATATAAGGTGCATCCTTTGTGGTATACACCAATTTTGCCATTGTTATTCCTGCTTTCAGCGTTTGCCGCCGGCTATCCCATGGTGACCTTTGAATCGATTGTGGTGTCCACATCATTTGGTCGCAAGCCGGAAATGAAGGTGTTGACGCCGCTGGCAAAATATATGCCGATTATGATGGGGCTTTATCTGGCTGTCAAAATTGGAGATATGATTGTGCGGGGGACTTATGTCTATCTTTTAGACGGCACGGTTCAATCCATTTGCTTTATCGTGGAGATGCTCTTCGGCGTTATGCTGCCCTTCACGCTACTGTTGTTCAGAAAAGTACGCCATTCTCCCGGCCTGTTGTTTTTCGCATCTACGTTGTTTATCCTGGGAATTCTGTTTAACCGTATCAATGTTTTCCTGGTCAGCTACACACCGCCTTACATTATCAAATCTTATTTTCCGGCAGTGGGCGAAATTTTCATAACCATCGGTCTGATTTCCACCTTGATGTTTGTTTACCGGGTGTGTGTTCATATTTTTCCGGTGTTAGGTGAGGAACCCAAAGAGATTACCAAGAAAATGTCGGCGACCGCAGCGCTGTCTTGCGCCTTGGTGCTGACGCTGGGATTCAATGGAAGCGCCCAAGCCGCTTCTGTGAAAACGCCTCAAAACAGCGAAGATTCTGTTATCGCCGTCACTTCTGGCAAAGTGCCCATGCCGGTGTTTGAAACGCGGACGCCTTCGATCAAGGACGCCCCCAAAGTGATCGACCTCAGCAGTGATTTGATTAAAACTTACAGCGATATATATGAACCGGTGCGTTTTATGCACAGTAAGCACGCCAACGTACTGAACGATTGTTCCATCTGCCACCATCGGATTGCTCGTGAAGAGGGTGACACATACGGTGAACCGGTTACAATGGCGCGTTTGCAGGAACTTGAGAAGCTGCCTGACGGCTGTTCGGTCTGTCACCAGAAACCCTTTGACGCCAAACAGTTGCATGTCCCCGGTTTAAAGGGGTCTTATCATCAACTCTGCATGGATTGCCATCGGGAAGCGGAACAGGTGGCGCACCGCAGGGGGCCGGTGGCTTACAGCGCAATGGTGCGAGGCCCGGTGGCGCATACGTTAAGCTCGCGGGCGCCCAGCGATTGTCTTTCCTGTCATCCTAAAAAAGTGCCGGATCATAAAAACCTGGTAAAACTGGAAGGCACGGTCGACGCGCTAGCCGTTACGCAAAACTGTCTTTCCTGTCACGAAAAAGAGGGCAAAGCGATTTTGAAAACATCCCATTGGAATTGGCACGGTTCTTCACCCTATACGGTGGGGCATGAATCCCGCGTCGATCTAGGTAAAGCGCATAACACGATTAACAATTTTTGCATCAATATCAACGGCAACTGGCCGCGTTGCACCAGTTGTCACATCGGCTACGGTTGGAAAGACAAAAACTTCGATTTTACCGATATGACCAAAATCGATTGTCTGGTGTGCCATGATACTACCAAAACGTATAAAAAGGCGCCGCCGGCGGCCGGTTTTCCTGAAAAAAATGTAGACCTGATCCGGGTTGCCCAAAACGTGGGACGCCCCACCCGTGACACCTGTGGCATGAATTGCCATTTTGTGGGCGGAGGCGGCGATGCGGTTAAACACGGTGATATGAATCGCGGCCTTTTGGATGCCTCTAAAAACAGTGACGTCCACATGGGGATTTCTGATGGCGGCATGGATTTTAAATGCCAGGAGTGCCATCGCACCCGTAACCATCTCATCGCCGGACGCAGCATTTCCGTCCCGGCGGCTGAAGGCGATCTTTCGTGTGAATATTGCCATACGGATAAACCCCATATCGGGCGGGAGCTGATTGATCATCATCTGAACAAACATTCCAAACATATCGCCTGTCAGACTTGCCATATTCCGATCTATTCCAAAAACAAGCCCACCAAGGTCTTTTGGGACTGGTCGGAGGCCGGAAAAGATATCAAACCGCCCAAAGATAAATATGGAATGCCCACTTATTTGAAAAAGAAAGGCGCTTTTAAATGGGAAGAAGCGGTTAAGCCGTCCTATATGTGGTACAATGGGACTGTGAAGCGGTATATATTAGGTGATCGTATCAATACGAACGGCGTTACCGAATTGAACAGACCGATGGGCGATCAGCATGACCCTTCGGCGCGCATCTATCCTTTTAAAATTCATCGGGGCAAACAGATTTCCGATGCGGTGAATAAGTGTCTTATCACGCCCCAGCTTTTTGGCGGATATTGGAAACACTGGGATTGGGACCGTGCCTGCCGGGATGGGATGGAAGCCGCGGGCATGAGTTATAGCGGCGAGTACGAATTTGTCGAAACGGTCATGTATTGGGGACTCACCCATGAAGTGATTCCCAAGGAAGACGCCCTGTCCTGCGCCGAATGCCATACGCCCTTGACTAAAGCGCCTTATTGCGGCAGTTGCCATCAGGAAAGGCCGGAAGTCGATTTCAGCACCCTGGTGCATAAAGGCATTGATTTTAAATCACTGGCCGCCCAAGGGCAGGACGTATCCGAACTCGTTGGCAAGACCGATTATATTGATTTTAAAGCGCTGGGATACGCTGGCGATCCGATCGAAATAGGTGGCCGCTTTACCAAGTTGCCGCTGGGATTGGCGACCAAGAAGTAATTGAACGTTCAACTTTCAACATCGAACATTGAATACTGAAAACATAGGAGAAAAATAATGGCATCTAAAATCAATTCCCCCATATCCCGCCGGAATTTCATGAAAATTTCGGGTGCTGCGGCTGCGGGTGCGGCCCTGGGAGGGCGTTCCCAGGTTCTGCATGCGATGGCTGCGGATAAGGCCGCCCAACTGTCTGATGGCGAACGCAAAATATTCAGCGCCTGTGATATGTGTTTTAATAAGTGCGGCATTATCGCCCGGGTGGATAAGAGCGGGAATATCAGGAAACTTGACCCCAACCCCAATTATCTGAAATCCCGCGGAATGCTCTGCGCCCGAGGCAATGCCGGCGTGGCTCAATTATATGATCCGGACCGGTTGAAACATCCCCTTTTGCGCCAGGGTGAACGCGGTGAGGGCAAGTGGCGTCAAATCTCATGGGACGAAGCGTTGGATTTGGCGGCTGAAAAATTGAAAACCATTGGTGAAAAATACACCCGTTGCGGCTTTATGTTCATGGCGGGCACTGATTTGCAGTCCACTTTTGTGCATCGCTTTGCCGAAGTGTATGGTTCCTATAATGTACTCTCCCATGAATCCAATTGCCTGATCAGCCGCAATCGCGCTTTTTTGGACACGTTTGGCATCGTTCCCATACCGGACACGCTGAATTGCAAGTATATTATCATGCCCGGAGCCAACCGTTTTGAAGCCCTGGTGACGCCTGACAGTATGGATATTGTCACGGCCATGCAAAACGGAGCCAAACTGGTGGTTCTGGACCCGCGCTACACCAAAACAGCGGCGTTGGCCAGTGAATGGCATGCCATCAGACCGGGTACTGACATGGCCTTTTTCCTGGCTGTCATGCATGTCTTAATCAATGAAAAACTGTATGACGAAAAATTTGTCGCCGAAATGACATTCGGTTTTGAAAAATTGCGCGACCATGTGCAGCAATACTCTCCTCAATGGGCGGAGCAAGAGTGCGAAATTGCGGCGAATGATATTGTGCGTATGGCGCGTGAGCTTGCCGCAGCAGCGCCGGCGGCCATGGTTTACCCGGGGCGGCGCAGCTCGGATTATGAAGATTCCACCCAGATTCGTCGCTCGTATGCGATTGTCAACGCGTTGTTAGGCAATTGGGATCGCACCGGCGGCATGATGCTTCCGCATAAAATCAAAGTGGGAACGATCCCTTATGATGCGCCGTTTTACGATAACAATCCCGATGATCGGGTTGACGCTGAACGCGCCAAGATGATGTTTGATGAAGAAGGTTCGTTTAAACACACGCGTGATGCGGTGATTGAAGGCAAACCTTATCCGATCAAAGGATGGTTCACTTATAAAACCAATCCCATGCAGACCGGCGCCAACCGGAATAAAACAATCGAAATGATCAACAAACTCGATTTTATGATCACTGTGGATATCACCATGAGTGACACCGCCTGGATGGCCGATTTGGTGCTGCCTGCGCCAAGCTATCTTGAGCGCGAAGACCCGGTCTCCTCTTTCCAGGGGTCTTCCGCGTGTTCCGGTGTGACCATTCGCAATCCGATTGTACCGGCCATGTATGAGTCCCGGCCGCTTTTTGATATTGTCAAAGCGCTGGCTCAACGGCTGGAACTCGGCGAATATTTTGATTTCACCATTAAAGATTACCGCGCCGCGCAGTTGAAAAAACTGCCCGAAGTGGCGGCTGCTATTGAGAAAGAGGGCGTTTACAACGAACCGGGTGTTGAACCGGGACGACATAAAGGCAAACCGTTTAGAACAGTTTCTCAAAAAATTGAATTATTCAACCAGCGCTATCCGGATAAAGGCATTGATCCGATGCCGGTGTATCGAGCGCCGAAAAAAGCGCCTTCGGGTCATTTCCGCCTGGTGGTGGGGCGCAATGCCTATATTACCCAGAGTTCCAGCACAAATAATGTTATTTTACACCAGTTGCAACCGGAAAACAGTTTATGGATTCATCCTAAAGCAGCGCGTCAATTGGGCATTAGTTATGGCGACCGGGTTGAAGTGGCCAGTCCGGTGGGCAAAGGCCAATTGGCCGCACGGGTAACTGATGAAATTCGGTCGGACACGGTTTATATGGATTCCGGTTTCGGCGCGCTTTCAAAGGGGTTGTCCAATGTCTACGGAAAAGGCGCCAGTAATGCGGAAATAATAGAAGACTATGCGGATGAAGTTTCAGGCAATATGGCCATGCATGAAACATTTGTAACTGTGAAAAAGATACAAGCGGCAAGGAGTTAAGCAATGCAGACAGATACTGATAAAAGATACGCAATTGTAATAGACACATTTAAGTGCTTTGATTGTAAGGCGTGTATGGTGGCGTGTAAAGTGGAAAACAATGTGCCCGACGGTTATTGGCGCAACTGGGTGCGGCATACGGGTGGCCTGCAAGGGAAACGCACGCATTTTCAACCCGGCCAGTGTATGCAGTGCGAATCGCCCTCTTGTGTGGCGGCGTGTCCGGTGGATGCCACCTACAAACGAGAAACGGATGGTCTGGTGGTGATTGATCCGGATAAATGTATCGGATGCGCCAATTGCGTCAGCGCCTGCCCCTACGGCGCCCGTTATCGGAATCCGACCACCCGTCTGGCGGATAAATGCGATTTTTGTATGCATCGCCTCAAACGCGGCGAAATTCCGGCCTGTGTGGAAACATGCCCCACCCAAGCGCGAACATTTGGCGACCTGAATGATCCTGAAAGTAAGGTCAGCCAACTTTTACAATCGGAAAAATTGGTGCAAATTGTCAATCCCATGGTCAACACAAAGCCGATGATCTACTATGTCAAAGGAACTGAACCGGCCGATTGGACAGTACAACCGACGCTTCCGGGAAACGTTCACATGCCGCTTGATTTTTGGTCAAAAAGTTGATAACAATAGCAAAATTTGGCATCCTTCATTGATCAGTTTACCCTTTGTCCCGTTAGGGACATAACTATAGAAAAAGGCTTAACAATACAACAAGTCCCGTAGGGACGAAATAGAAAAAGTGTAAACTGATTTCAGGCTATTTTGAAGGGTACCCAAAATTTATTTGATTTCAGTTTTTTATGAAATGGAGGAGTGCAAGCTTCAGCTTGCAAAAAGTAATGGGTTGCTGGTTAGATTTAAAAACAAAAGCCAAGTGATAATCAATCAGCCTCTGACACCCAGGTTTTTAACATTTAATTGAGGGAGGTAAGCAATGAAGGAGTTGAAAAAAGCAAGATGGTTGCCATCTGTTCTGGCAATAGCGCTAATATTGGCGCTGGGACTGGGATGTGCGGCAACGCCCAAAGCGGACAAAACGGCCAAACCAGAAGAAGCGGCAAAACAGGAAGTAAAAGCCAAGGCCCCGGAAAAGGCCTGGCGCTTTCACGACCTTACAGATGTCGAAACAGTTCAAAAGTATGCCAAAATACCCCAACCGGAAAATGTGTTAATCATTGATTCCCGACCGAAGCGGGCTAAATATGATAAAGGGTATATTCCCACGGCGATCAGTATTCCTGACACGAAGTTCGATAAAATGGTTGCCAAACTGCCACAAAAGAAAGATACGCTGCTTATCTTTTACTGTCAGGGCCCTACGTGAAAGAAGAGTCACAAATCCGCCTGGAAGGCAGAAAAATTAGGCTACACCAATGTTAAGGTATTTAATGACGGCATGCCTGTCTGGTTGAAAGTGCCGGGCAACTATGCTTGCGTAACCGCTGATTGGGTCAAAAAAACGTTAGATAAAAAAGCGCCGATGGTGCTCGTAGACTCCCGCCCCAAACGAGCCAAATATGATAAAAACCATCTTCCCACGGCGATCAGCATTCCGGATAGCAAATTTGATAAACTCACTAACACGTTGCCCCAGGACAAAAAAGCGCTGATTGTTTTTTATTGCGGCGGCTATAAATGCAAATTGAGCCATAAATCCGCTAAAA
>JAOZRC010000860.1 GCA_029940345.1 Desulfobacterales bacterium | reverse complement strand
ATACGTTCGGGCTGGGGAGGCTTTCCCTGAAACCTGCCGGTGAATTCCGCTATTGCTTTCCACCGTTTCTCGTCAGCCATGTCCAAGGTTAGGACATCCCGCGGGGCAATCCTGAATGTGGCAGGTGCAGAGTCGCCGTTTAACCGCTTGTTCAGCATCGGATCGAAACGAAAGTCCAGGCCGCGCCTTTCGGCATAGGCCTTCATTTCCCATATCTCGTGTTTATTTTGTGTTGTCACCATGCTTTTCAGTTTGAGTGGCAGGTTGCGCTCAAGCAGCAAATCAATCCCTCGAATACATCTCTCGTAAGAGCCGGAGACTCCGGTGACCCGTTCGTAGGTTTCCTGGGTATGACCATAAAGGGTTATCTCAATCGAAAAAGGCCTCCAAATAGCAAGGTGGTCAGCAAGGCGTGGGGTAATGGCAGTTCCGTTGGTGAACAGGGTGATAAGTAAGCCCTTCTTCTTAGCGTAAGTGTAAATATCCGGAAAATCAGGACGAATAAAGGGTTCACCCCCGGTGAACAATAACCAGAGGCAGCCTTCCTGCACGATCTGGTCAATGATGCCGCACAACTCATCGGAACTTAGCTCTTTGTCTTGAATGTCGCGATCATCAGCGGATTCATTAATATAACAGTGATGACATTGTAAATTGCACCTGGCAGTCACCTCTATTGATCCCGTTATCGGAACACGCCTGCGCACCACTTTTTTGTGCAAACGCCTGCTGAACTCACCGTAGTTTATGTCGGGGATATGTGGACATTCCATATCAGCTATCCTTTATTGCACCGACGGATTCCAATTGTTGCAAAAACTCTGCCAGTTCTGCTTCGGCTTTTTCCCAATCGACTTCAAACTCCGAAACGATGGTATCCCTTATTTCCTTTACATGTTTTTCACCATCCAAAAGTTCCCATATCCGTGTGGCAACTTCATTCAGACAGAATATAAAATCCACATCCGAAGCGCTGCTCCGTATTGGCACAAGAATGGTCTCATCGGCTATGACGCGTGATACAAAGTCAGGGGCGGTCTGAAAGATTTTTTGCAGGAATTTATCATTTTTCATAACGGCTCTCCATGGCTGAACGCTTTTTTCCCCAAATATAGGCCATCAGCATGTTCAATATAAACGTTAGATTGCAACTGGTGAATAAGGAAGGTTTATGGATGTCTTTTACGATCTGATTTGTACCTTTAAGTTATAAAAAGTTCAAGTGTAAAAATGAAAATATATTTTTTAAAATAGGTTTCTGGAAATGTATCTTATTTAAACATTATGGAAGGGGGCAGGTCCGGCATGCGGAATTGTATTTTTCGCACTCTGCAGTTGCATCAGGGCATCATTTAAAATGGGATATCAGAAATTCTTTACTGTGACTGTTTTTTATGGTAAAAAGGGATTATCAAGCAGAGGGTTCGTGGTTAAATAAATGCTTTGGAAATCTGCAAAACGCCCGGTTTGGTGGCGTTTAATCAGAATTATAGAAAAATATTCAGCGTCGATATATTCCCAGGAGGGACGGTATGAAATTGAGATGCGTCGGGTAATAAGGAGGACGGTATGATTGCGGTTATCCAGGCCGGCGGCAAAGGGACGCGTTTACATCCTTATACACTTGTGCTGCCGAAACCGATAATGCCGGTGGGCGATCAGCCCGTAATTGAGATGCTTCTAAAATGGCTTTGCCGGAATGGCATCCGGGATGTATTTATAACCATAGGCCATCTGGGGCGACTGATTCGTTCCCTGTGCGGCGACGGCACGCAATGGGGAATGCGTATTCGTTATTGTGAAGAACCGGAAGCGTATGGCACCATCGGACCGTTGCGGTTAATTCGCAAGGAGCTAACGGAAACCTTTTTAGTGCTCAATGGCGATTTGGTCACGGATCTGGATCTGCGCCGCTTTATCACCTGGCATCGCGGCAAAGGGGGACAAATTACCGTGGCGGTTACGCAAAAACAGATCAAAACAGACTTGGGGGTTATCGAAAGCCTGAATGATCGTATCACCGAATTTCGTGAAAAACCGCTTTTAAATTTCCAGGTCAGCATGGGAATTTACTGCATGGAGCCTGAAATTATCCGATTGATTCCCAAAGGAACGCCTTACGGCTTTGATAACCTGATGCATGCTATGCTTGAAAAACAATTGCCTGTTTATACTTACAAACATGACGGACTCTGGATGGATATCGGACGCGAGGAAGATTTTAAAAAGGCCCAGGAAATATTTTGTGATAATGAGGTGACGCTAACCGGGCGTTAGGGAACGGAAACAAAGTGGCTGTAAAAAGGGGCATCCTTTATATAGCTTTGCAAGCAGTATACATTTTTTCTATTTCGTCCCTACGGGACTTGTTGTAGCGGTAAGCCTTTTTCTATAGATAT
>JAOZRC010000859.1 GCA_029940345.1 Desulfobacterales bacterium | reverse complement strand
TTTTATGCGCGGACGAAAGCGGATATGCGCGGTTTATGGAAAGATTTTTTATATAGCTTACCTCAACTCAGCCTCCTCCTGCAAAATATAAATCAATTCCTCTGTCCCAACCCGGTTATCACCGTTTACATCTGCGCCGGAAACGGTGTAATCCGTACGCAGTTGCACAGGATCAGAACCGGTTATCACCTGTAAAGCCAGAATGGCATCCGTCAGATTGATAACATTATCGGCGTTGAGATCGCCTTTGAGGCCGACGTCTGTATCTTTGTGTGTCACACCGCTAATAATCAGCGAAAACGCCTGAGAGGTATTTTGCAACGTGCCTTTATGTGTAACCTTAATGGTATAATTCCCGGCGGCCGGAGCGACAATCTCGATCTTTTCAACATTATCCCGGTAATTATCTCCGGTGGCTGCCGCTGCTGACGGACTGGCCGGGTTTAAAATCCAGGGGAGGTAGGTGGTTGAATCCTTAGTGATTCGTAAATCAAGATCGTTGACCAACATCGCATCAGGAGGATCAAGCGATGCACCAGGAGGCGCGCCCGGAGGATCCGTCCAGGCAATTGTTGCCACCAGGGGGGAGGCACCCGACGCAATAACATCAATCGTGTAAGTGTCACCGTTATTTAGGGTTTCTTCCCGCATCTGGGTCGTATTGCCTTCCTGGGTGATGATATCAGCCGCTTGCGTCGTATTCATCAGACCCCATCCGTGCATATAGTCCGGTCCGTTGTCAGGGCCGGCCTCGGCGGCGGTGTGGATGACCAGCGCTTTTAATGTTGCTGAACGCATACTGGCAGTATTCAGATTATGAAAATGTTGCTGCAACAACACTAACGAACCGGTGATATTCGGCGCTGACATCGATGTGCCGCTCATCGATTCGTAATCTGTATCGGACCCGCCATAGGCAGATTTCAATAAATCACCGTTTCCACAAATATCGGGTTTAATTCTGCCGTCATCGGTTGGCCCCCAACCGCTAAAATTGGTGACGTTGACATCCGATGGTGAGCCATACCCGTCGATAATATCATTAACCGCGCCAACGGTCAGAATATTTTTGGCATTACCCCTAGGGAGAATTGTATCATACCCGGCCGCACCGCCATCCTTGTTGACCCGATTATAGGTTGACCATGTCCATCTCCACGCCGTTGACTTAAAGACATAGTGCCCGGCGGTGGGATCGGGGCATTCATCCATACGATCATTGCCTGCTGATTTCACAATCAGGTAATATGGCGCGTTATGCGCAATTTCATCCCAGTATCTGGTAAAATCGTCGTAAAACCCGAATTTATAGTCTTCATCTTCGCCGATCGTCGGCTCTCCGTACCAATACCAGTCTGATCCGTTCGTATACCAACCTGCGACTGCCCCATAAGAATGATTTGAAACCAGTAGCAAGTCATCCGATGCGGCCGTTGCCATTTCGGATTCATCATTGCTCCAATCATAGGCGTGAAGTGCAGCCTGGAAAGCCATCCCCTTGGCGCTTGGGTCTATACCGCTTGCAATAAGGGTTCCGGCAACATGGGTTGCGTGATAATCGTTTGGATAGTTGGGGGTGTCTTTTTGGATTACACGCCCACTGAATTCCTGGTGGGTCGCTCTTACACCACCGCCTTCCCATACGCCGACAAACATACCGCTGCCTGTCAGATTAAGCCCTGAGTTTCCACCCGGCCAGAGTTTATCTGTTGAAATCGTACTGGCGGCATTCATGTTCAGCGTTTGATAATATATCGGCTTTCCGAACTCATCTAATCTCCGGAGTTCAACAGTTTTCCCATTCGCGAACGCTTTCCGGATAACCCAACCTTTCTCCAGGGCGACTGTCAAGGCATGGGTCTTATTGGCTTCGTATTCTTCTTCCCATTCCTTTGCCAGTTGATGCAATTTCGTAACATTAGTTTCACTGAGAACTCTTTGATCTTCTGCCTTCACATCGGCGTAGGCCGATGTTAGCGGACTGATCAGCCAGGCTAAAACTGATATCGCAATTAGTGAGCAAATTGTTTGCCCCCAATTTTTGTCAGTAAATTGATTCATTTATTTTTCCTTTTTGTTAAATTGATGATTTTGTAAAAAGTTGATTTATTTAAGGGTGTCAAAACAGTATGCTTAGAATAAATTTAAAGCTGTGATTCAGTATTGATCGGACAGGAGGCGGGGTCAGACAGAGAAGTGAATTTTCGAGGCTGGTAAGATTCGGTAACTCTGCCGCCACATCTGTTTAACAGGATTGAAGGCCGTGGTTTTGCGCCCTATTCTTATCTGATAGGATGCCTTTATCATCTTTTATATTGTAAGATTAAGGAGATAGGGTTGTCAAGAAAAACACCTACAAGGATTAACTGAAACTACAAGGATTATTCGTAAGAAAGGATTG
>JAOZRC010000184.1 GCA_029940345.1 Desulfobacterales bacterium | reverse complement strand
AGCATCCCTGATTTCAAGGGTTCGATAAAGCGAAATTTTAAGTTTGATGGCCGGTGGCCGCAGGCAGGGTTGATAATCGACAGTCAGAATATTATCCTTATTACGACGGAGTGCTGCGCTTTCGGCCCATGTCAGTTTATCAACAACGCCAGGAAAAAGGATCAGGGATTCAAAACAGGGCGTGTATAAATCCAGCATATCAGCGTAATCCAGGCAACGTCCTTTGACGATAAGGTATTTCCGATAAATTTTTCCGATCTCCTTGCCATTTTGGCCAAGCGTATCCAGCGCGATTGAAACGGCGTTTTGTGGAAGACCGAGGCGCAGATCATGAATCGTTCGTTGAAAAAAAGCGGTGTAGCCGGAAAATTCACCGGCCTCTTTAAAATAGCTGAGTTTATCGGAATCAATGATTTCACGAACAAAAAGATGGGCCTCATCATTTAAAAGAAGCGGTCTGCCGAGATTTAAACGTTCCGACTCCGTGCGGCGCACAACATGCTTGCTAAATGTTTCAATCCGTACGTTCAACACCGGCGTTCCCCAAGTCAAAAGCGCCCGGTTGACACTTTGAATAATGGAGCTATTCGGTGTGATAATCGTAACCGGTGCGAACGGATTATCGTTTTTAAGCGTATGAACCGTTTTAACGATGTAATCCAGCGTGTTGGAAATTGAAATTTTCATATGGGAGCCTTAATACTTGTAAGCGGGTGCTTTAAGAACCTGTCCCACTGCTGACATGGTGGAATCCAGTTTGTTGATAACCCGAATTTCTTTTGCTGTCGAACCGTATCGTCAGGCAACATTCCGAATTGGCATGCAAGCAATCTTTCAGATATAAATATATCTGACCTCCTTCAGAATTTCAGAATTACACTCATCTTCATCCATAAAGTGGAAATCGCTGTTTTTCTCAGATATAGTTGTCAGATTTTGGTTTGTTCTGGCACAAAAATTGCCTCCCTACCAAAACAACCGTTTTGGGGAAAATATGGCACAAATTGTTTATCAGAATAGCATAATATATCCATATTGGTTTGGGGCAAAAATCATGCCAGAACAAACCTAAATCCGATGACTATAAATCTATAAACATATCACAGCCGTATTTATTCGCACCAGCCTTCACGATGTGAGCGAAAATTTCAACACGGGCGTCTTCAATATTCAACGGTCTTTTATTCATCATATTCTCCTGTCGTTATCAGGCAAATAAATCTATACTGGGATTGTCTGAATTTTCCTGGTAATCGCACTCTGGATTGGGCAGGGTTAAATCCAAATATAAAAGGTTTTCTTCATCCGCCCGTTCTCCATCGTGTGTGAACATATGATCTGCAATGCTATCCTCGTCCATATCTACAACACTCTCTTCATCCTGGCATTTCGCCGGTGCATCAATCAGATCATCTTGCATGGCGTCGCGAACGGTTTGATGAACTTCAACATCAAACCACATTTTGAAAAGAGAATAACTTACATTGGCTAACATTTCGTCAGTTTCTTTATCACCAAGCCAATCTTTAAGCTCATTGCGAAGAACTGTTTGATAATTTTTACGGATATAATCTACCGCATCATCCCGCGCGTCAAAATCGGGTATCAGGATAACATTACAGTCATTTCTTAAATTGCTGAATGAGGTCGGAATGGCTTTAATGGAACGCAGCATATCCGTAAATATTTTTTTCGGTTTGATAATCGCGGCGGATCGATTGATAATTTCCATGACAGCCTCCTTAATTTAGTTGACACGATGTAAGCGCCTGTTTGAGAAGTATTAAATCGTATGTAAAAGCGTGTGACGGTTCAAACAAATTTGCGAAAATTCGCCCTCGCCCATACTTTTTTCGCCTCGATCATGACGTATCAAGCAGGCTATAAAAATTGGGGCTTGGTCATAATTTTTGCCATTTACTCGTTCCCACGCTTCGCGTGGGAACGTAGCCCCGGACGCTTCGCGTCCAACGCAACAAACGTTTGCTTTGATGGACGCGAAGCATCCGGGCCGCGTTCCCACCTAAAACGTGGGAACGAGTAATGGGGAAAATGAGTGGCCGAAGATATGACCGAGCCCAAAAATTGTTGATAAGTTAGTGGTAATAAATGGGTTCCTTTTCCGGTTGACCAAAATTATTTTCAATTTGAGTTAACATTTTATTTACATAAGCCCATAATTGCTTCCTTCCTTTAATACTATGGTTAAAGCATAGTAACACCAAGGCTTCATTATATTTATCCTGGGCCTCCCTCCTGAGATCATGGGATCGGTATAAATTGGCTTCCTTGATAAAATTTTCTATGGTTTGTTGATCAGCAATCAGCCCGCATATTCCATTGAAGCACGGCTTTGAATGCTTCACTTCAGAAACGAATCTATTTTTAAAAGATGGTTTTTTTATCCCTTTAGCATTGCCTTCGGTGGAATTGAACGGTTCGGGACTGAAGGCTGGCAGTAATAAATTTTGATTTTGAGCCGCCACTGTCATCTCTTTTTTTAATCGGTTGATATGATCGTTAATCGGTTTTTTCTTACGAAGTTTCAGTTTGATTTCCATAGCCATAATTTTTTCATACGCTTCCAGGGCTTCTGCAAACAACCCCATGGATTCATAAATTTTGGCACAATTCAGCATATTTGTAATCGAAGAACGAAGCTTACCGTTTTCAGAGGTCTTTGCGATCTTTTCAACACGCACAGTTTCACAAGCGGTAACATCAAACCACATCCGAAAGGTATCGTAACAAATTTTCAGCGACCCATTTTTGTAATTTCCGCCAGTGCATTCTTTAAGCGCACTATCACAAATGGTTTGATATGACTTGCGGATATAATCAACGGGATCGGCATTAATTTCAGATTCTGCAAGCAAAATGACTTTGGCATAGGATTCAGACTTCCGGTCAGAGCGCGTATAAGCCTTCAAACAGACAACGACGTCTGAAAATGCCTTTTTGGATTTAATAACAATCGCCGTTTGATTGATGGATTTCACAGTCCGTTCCCTATTCGCGTTCATGATTCGTTTATAAATTTGCAAATAATGTGCCATGTATCGGATTAATATGTTTACATCGTATATCTATTTGGAATTATTTAAATAACCCACTTCTTATCTGTTGACCGGCCTATGGCTTCGTCAACAAATAAGCAAATAAGCGTTAAAATCGTCTATACCGCTTCATTATGGGTGATTTAAAATGAATCATGCCGATTGTCCCGATATAGACTTTCTGATAGCCACCCAAGTTTATAATTAGGCACAAGGCCAGAGTGAGGAGGCTGTATTGTAATACGCCGCCGACCGATAACGTTGTGAAATTGATTTTCTGAACGTCTATAACTGCAAGGATTTCAGGCAAGAAAGGATTTTGATCAATCTTTCCAAGTTTTCATACAATTGCTTTGATTGCAAAAATTGCAAATATTGATTGTATTTAGAAAAAATTCTATGTAAAAAGAGTTTTCGGTTACACTTTGTTATTATGAATATTGGCCAAATTTCGGCACCCTTCATTTTCCGCCAAAACAAAAGAACGGGCCAATTCGAAGGAATGCTAAACCAAAGGTTTAGCATTTTGCGCTTGCATAATCTAAACCTTTGGTTCAGCACTCCTTGGTAAAGTGTTAACTACTTTTAGGTCAAAATGAAGGATGTCCAGATTTCGTAACCGTTCACCCCCCCCTACGTGCAAACTAACGCGGGACAGCTTCCCGCGCTACACACTCAAGCACGGTTGCGATCATGTAGAGCGGAAAACCGTTCCGCTTAGGGGAGTGAACGGTTACCAAATTTCTATCAAAAAAATGGGAAATAGAATCATATGCCAGAGCAGGTAATTGTACTGTTTGTTCTGCTAATCCTTTCCGGTTTCTTTTCTTCGGCGGAAACCGCATTGTTTTCGATCAGTAAAACCAGGGCGATCCATATTGCCAAGTCAGGACGCAAATCTTTTGTATTAATCAAAAAAATGAAAGATCAGCCCCATCAATTGCTGTCCACCATCCTGATCGGCAATAACGTAGTGAATGTGGCCGCTTCGGCCTTGGCGACCTCTGTGACCATCTCGACATTGGAAACATCCGCTGCGATGGCCGCCTTTTCTGATTATGCCGTAGGAATCGTCACCGGGGTTATGACTTTTCTGATCTTGGTGTTTGGCGAAGTCATTCCCAAATCAATTGCCACACGCAACAATATTTTGATAGCCAGATTCGTTATCTTTCCCATTTATTGGCTGTCAATCCTGTTTTACCCGATAACGCTGCTTTTGAATTTTATCCCTAAGTTAACCGGTCATATCAAAAAAACACCTGTGGCGACCGAAGAGGAACTGATCACTTTCGTGGAAGTTGTGGAAGAGGAAGGGGCGATAAAAGAGGAAGAAAAGGAGTTGATCTATAATATTTTTGAATTTAACGACACCCATGCTTCGGAAATCATTACGCCGCGAACCGATATGTTTGTTATCGATGCGAATGAACCACTGCAATTGAAAACTGTTGTAACATCAGGTTTTACACGAATTCCGGTCATTGAAGGCGATTTTGATCATGTTATCGGCATCGTGAACGTAAAAGACCTCTTTATGCATCAGGTTGTTTCCGGACCGGATCTGAATATCAAAAAAATTATGATAGATCCTTATTTTATTCCTGAAAACATTAAATTGGATAAGCTGCTTCACCAGTTTAAAAAACGCAAACAGCATTTGGCGATTGTGGTGGATGAGCATGGCGGTGTTTCCGGCCTGATTACGCTTGAAGATCTGCTGGAAGAGATTGTAGGGGAAATCAGTGATGAAACGGATAAAGATCAACCCTCTTATATCGTTAAGCTAAATGATGCCGAATGGATGGTTTTGGGTAAAACAGAGATAGATGATGTGAATGACATAATCAACATGAATATTCCCGACACAAGCATATATGATACTTTCTCAGGATATATTCTTGATATTATTGGTAAAATACCGGTAGAAAATGAAAAAATCACATTGGACGGCTTCGTTGTGATTGTCAAAGAGATGGATGGCAACCGGATCAATAAATACATCGTTCGCAAACGGTGATTGCACTTGTCGCATGCGGATTTATTATTCAACCCTATTTTGAAATTTAATAATGTGCAATATGTCTGAAACGCCTTTCATTTTCTATCAAGATAAAAAACAAACCGTCACACTCCCCCGCGATTGGAATCCGGTCATATTCGCCAATTTTGATGATGCGATTGAACCACCTGATATTAAAAAATTAACGCGCAACGCACTGAAAGCGCCGGTTAAAGCATCCTGTTTAAATAAAGTGCTTTCTTCCCCTTCTAAAATTGCCATCATGGTTGAAGATGTCACCCGTCCTGCACCTAAAAAGGAAATCCTGACGGTTCTTTCAGATGAACTGAAAACCGTCAGTCGCAAGATTGTATCCTGTCCATTTCCCTGCCTGTCGGATGTAACCCTGACAACGTCTTTTCCATATAAACATGGTGCTCAGTTTATAAAGGCGTTGGCACCGGCCGCGCTGGTGACTAAAATAGGGGGAAGTATTATTTTGGCGGCGGATATCGAAACTGTTCCCAATCTGCTTGTGGAAAGTTTGGCGGCGTTTCACGCGGCCTATAAAGGCGATCTTTTAAAGGGGATTGATGAACATTTCAGGCGTCGACGCCTGCTGGCGGAAAAAGCCGCGATTGACCATAATATGGCAATCGGATTTACTTTAGCCATGCAGGCTCTGTTTGATATAATCCTGATATCTGACAGAGTATCAAAAACGAATACACAAAAAATGGGGTTTATTTACGCTGAAAATATTGCTGATGCAATTCAATTCAGCCAAGCGAAGCATCACCGGCCGGATGTACATATTATCCCGTCAGGTGGCATAATGCTCCCTGTATTGTCCTTGGCCTAAAATTTTATTTCCAATTATTGCTTGTAAGGGGTGTGTATAAATCGTACAGAGTTGGTTTGATGGAATTCGAGAGCCTGAATACGTTTCGGATTATGAAAGGAAAGATGTAATGCAAATCAGAAAACGTACGATTTTCGACACCCCCCTGATCAAACCGTTCCTGCGGTTGATTTCCCTGTTAATATTGAAAATCATCGGATGGAAGGTTGTCCGGAACATACCGGACACCCGGAAATTCATACTCGTTGCCGCACCCCACACATCCAATTGGGATTTTGCATTGGTGCTGTTGCTGGCTTTCGCCTTGGATATCAAGGTTTATATCATGATAAAAAAGGAGGTACTGGAATGGGCCTGCGGTTCCGTTTTCAATTGGCTGGGAGTGATACCCGTGGACCGGGATAGGTCCGGAAACATTGTGGCCCAGGCGATTCGGGCGTTTGACCAAGCTGAAAACCTCGTAGTGGTGATTTCTCCGGCGGGAACCCGGAAAAAGGTGAAGAGATGGAAAACCGGTTTCTACCACATTGCCGTGGGGGCTGATATCCCGATCATGCTCGGATTCCTGGATTATGGACGAAAAACCGGCGGGATCGGCCGTATGATCGTTCCCAAGGGTGACATGGAAGCGGACATGATTGAAATCAAGGCGTTTTATGCAGATATTACCGGGAAATATTCCGAACACGTGTCACCTTATCTTCCAGTGGAAGCCACGCTGTATTAACAAATCGTCATGCACCGGAAGGCTCGACACCGGCATTTAATGGTAACCTTTTACTCCCCGCTCGCCTCGCGCCTACGCTCCGGCGCAGGAACGTAAGTACTTGGACAAAAGTTTTTCTATCGAAGACCTCCGAGGTTTTGGAAACCTCGGAGGCCTAATGCTAGAAAACATATGACCAAGTACTTATAGCACCACAACCCTCTGTACCTTGAATTGATGCCGTTTTTCGTGCTTTTCGCGGTTAAAAAATAGCTGCCACGGCTGAATCAATTAAAGCATCATCCGCTACAAAAGGAATGGTCAGCTGATCACCATTGTTATTCTTTTTGTTATAGGTCAGGGCTGTTTCCATGGCATTGGGGTTGCGAGCCCAGTTGCGACGGGCAACCCCACCCATGACATCCCAGGACATGGCCGCGTGGATAATCTCATCTGTGCGGCCACTGCCATCCAGCACCAGACCGAATCCGCCGTTAATCGCCTTGCCGATGCCGGTTCCGCCACCGTTGTGCAGCGCCACAAGGGACATACCCCGCGCCGCATTCCCGGCAAAACATTGGGCCGCCATGTCCGCACATACATTGCTGCCATCCTTGATATTGGCGGTCTCCCGGAAAGGCGAATCCGTTCCTCCCGGATCGTGGTGGTCGCGGCCCAGCATAATGGGGCCGACCTCGCCTTTTCTGACCATATCATTGAATTTCAGGGCGATGTTCACCCGTCCGGAAGCATCCTGATAAAGGATTCGGGCCTGGCTGCCCACCACCAGCTTATTCGCTCCGGCATCGCGGATCCAGATATAGTTATCCCGATCTTCCGGGCAACGATCCGGGTCAATACAATCCATAGCCGCCAGATCGGTTTTTTTCAGGTCTTCCGGCTTGCCGCTGAGGCAAACCCAGCGGAAGGGGCCGTAACCGTAGTCAAAAATGGGTCCCATGATATTTTCAAAATAGGATGGGAATACAAAACCGTCCCGGGCGTCCACACCGTTTTTTGACACTTCGATGACCCCGGCGTCAAACACCGCTTTTAAAAACGCATTGCCGTAATCAAAGAAGAATGCACCCTGGTTTGAAATTTCCTGAATCAACTCATAGTGGCGGCGCAAGCTTTGATCGGCCAATTTTTTAAACGCCGGGCGATCCTCGGCAAGCAGGCGGGTTCGCTCTTCAAAGGTAATGCCCTGGGGACAGTAGCCGCCATCATACACCACATGACACGACGTCTGATCGGAAAGCAGGTCCACCTTGAACTTCCGCTTGACCATATGCTCCAGCAGGTCAACGACATTGCCGTAATAGCCAATGGATGTGGCAGCTTTTTGCCTGACGGCCTCGGCGGCAAGAGAAAGGACCTCATCAATATCTGACGAGACCCGATCCACCCATCCCTGTTCATGGCGGGTCAGAATTCGGGATTCATCCACTTCGGCGATAACAGAGACCGCACCGGCGATTTTGGCGGCCTTGGGTTGGGCGCCGCTCATTCCGCCAAGACCGGAAGAAACAAACACAAGGCCGGCAAGATTACCGTGTGCCGGTACTTCACACATTTTCCGACCTGCATTGAGAAGGGTATTGTAGGTGCCGTGAACAATGCCCTGGGGGCCTATATACATCCAACCGCCAGCAGTCATCTGACCATAGGAAGAGACGCCCATTTGCGCTGCAATTTCCCAGTCATCCGGATTGTCGTACAGACCCACCATAAGACCGTTAGTGATGATAACCCTGGGATTATCGGGAGATGATTTGAAAAGCCCTAACGGATGACCGGACGGCATCACCAGGGTCTGCGTTTCGGTCATCACTTCAAGGTATTTTTTGATCAGGCGATACTGCATCCAGTTCTGGCAGACGCTTCCGGTTTCGCCGTAGGTTACTAGCTCATAGGGGTAGAGGGCTACTTCAAAATCAAGATTATTATCAATCATCAACTGAATTGCCTTACCGGCCTGACAGTTGCCTCGGTACGTATCAATGGGTTTGGCCTTGATGGTGCCCTGGGGTCTGAAGCGGTATCCATAGATGCGTCCACGGGTTTTCAACTCATCGCCAAATTCTGGGATCAGGGCGGCATGGTGTTGTTCCGGGATATAGCGCAACGCATTTTTCAAGGCTGTGCGGGTCTGGCTTTTTGTCAGTCGGAATCCTCGGTCCGGCGCCCGGCGAATGCCCTCTTTAAACGGTCGGAGTTCAGGAAGATCATCATCCAGTCGCACTTTCATTGCCTGAGCAGCTTCAATATTGCTGATCATATTCGTTACCTCCTTTCATGGCCATGAGTCAGATACTCACAAAAAGTAATCTGGGTAAATTATTTCGCCCCCGTTCCTAAGAGCCTGTTTGAAAAGTCTGAATCGGCTGCAAAAGCGTGAGAGCGGTTCTGATTTCCGCAAATTTCATGGCAAT
>JAOZRC010000183.1 GCA_029940345.1 Desulfobacterales bacterium | reverse complement strand
TCAACACCGAATGAGGGCACGTCACCTTCTCAGTCCTGGCAGGACTGAAAAAATTTAACATTGAGCATAATTTTGAAGTGAAAAATATCTATGAATATTATGCCAAATGGATTCGCGAGGGCAAACTCAAAGTCAATTCAGACTGGAACAAGAATTTGAAAATCAAGTTTACCGCCCAGGACCCTTGTCAGATCGTACGCAAAACCTTTGGCGATCCCATTGCCGAAGATTTGCGTTATGTAGTCAAAAGCATCGTGGGTGAGGAAAATTTTGTCGACATGGTTCCCAACCGTTCCAATAACTATTGTTGCGGTGGCGGCGGCGGTTTTCTCCAGTCCGGCTATAAGGATGAACGTCTCCAATACGGGCGTCTCAAAGATCAACAGATTCAGGACACCAAGGCGACCTATTGTATTGCCGGCTGCCACAATTGCCATGCCCAGATTCATGAACTCAGCGAACATTACGGCGCCGGTTACCAGGTGGTGCATATCTGGACGCTGCTTTGCCTGTCAATGGGCATTCTCGGCCCCAATGAGCGGGAATACCTCGGCGATGATCTGAAAGAGGTGGATGTTTTTCATCCGGAGACGGCATTCTAATCTGATTTTAAAAGTTATTGTACTTGTAGGGTGGGTTTCGCTACGCTGCACCCACCCTACAAAAATTGTAAAGATTAAAATAAATCAACAAGGAGGGTGCATGATAGTTGCCCAAAGAAAACCCTTTGATGAAATCATGGATATGCTCAAGGGCTACAAAAAAGTCCTTAATGTCGGCTGCGGCACCTGTGTTGCCGTTTGTTTGGCGGGTGGCGAAAAAGAAGTCACCGTTTTAAACACCGAATTGGACATGGCGCGCAAATTGAAAGATGACCCCATTGAAATTGACGGCATTACAATAGAGCGTCAATGTGACCGCGAATATCTGGCTGAACTGGATGCCAAAGTCGATGCTTATGAAGCCGTTGTTTCAATGGCTTGCGGCGTGGGCGTCCAATTTCTGGCCGAACGTTTTCCCCAAATACCGGTTTTCCCAATGGTGGATACATCCGGTTTGGCCGCCAATCAAGCCGTGGGATGGTATGAAGAACGCTGCCGTTCCTGTAACCAATGCGTCCTGGGAATGACTGGCGGAATTTGCCCCGTGACCATGTGCGCCAAGGGGCTTTACAACGGCCCCTGTGGCGGCACAAATCAAGGCAGTTGTGAAATCAATATGGATCAGCCGTGTGCCTGGTATATGATTTACGAGCGCCTGGAACGGCAAGGACGTCTTGACAATATTCTCGAACTGCACAAACCGGTGGAATGGCTGGACCAAACACCCAGAACTTTGATTCAACCCGGTTATAAAAAAATAGATCCGGAAGATATGGTATAGCCTATCATTGGAAATCAGGAATGCGAAGATCGGAATTCGATGTTCGCATTCTATGAATGAATAACAACCTGAAATAAGGAACAAAATATGAAATCAGGAAGCAATTTGGAAAAAGTTTTAAAAGCCGGACACTTTGCCTTCACCGGAGAATTGGGGCCTCCGCGTGGCACTGACGCCGAAGAGGTGCGCAAAAAAGCCGCCTTTTTAAAAGGCAATGTGGATTCGGTCAATATCACTGATAATCAAACTGCCATGGTGCGAATGGCTAGTTGGGCCGCTTCCCTGCTTATCATGCAGGAAGGCCTCGAGCCGAACTATCAGATGGTGTGCCGCGACCGCAACCGCTTGGCCATGCAAGCCGATATCCTGGGCGCTTATGCCCTCGGTATTCGCAATATGCTCTGCCTCTCCGGCGACCATCAGCAATTTGGCGACCATCCGTCCGCCAAAGGCGTTTTTGATATTGATTCGATGCAATTGATCTATATGGTTAAAAAAATGCGCGATGAAAGTAAATTTCTCGGCGGTGGCGACATTGAAGAACCACCCCAGATGTTCATCGGCGCGGCCGCCAATCCGTTTGCCGAACCATTTGAATGGCGTGTGCATCGTTTGGCCAAAAAAATTAATGCCGGCGTGGATTTTATTCAAACCCAGTGTATATATAATATGGACAAATTCAGAGAGTGGATTAAACGCGCCAATGATATGGGCCTGACTGAAAAAGTCTATATTCTTGCGGGCGTGACTCCCATGAAAAGCATCGGTATGGCCAAGTATATGAAAGCCAAGGTGCCTGGCATGGATGTTCCGGATGAAATAATCAAACGTCTGCAAGGTGCGGAAAAAGGTAAAGTTGCCGCGGAAGGCATCAAGATCGCCTGCGAGCAGATCGAAGAGTTTAAAGAGTTGCAAGGCGTAGCCGGTGTACATTTGATGGCGATTGAATGGGAGCATAAAGTTCCCGAAATTGCTGAACTGGCCAAAGTGTTGCCTCGGCCTGTGATGGAATAGGCTGTTTGGGTTGCGTGCTTATTAATTCGGAGGCATCATGCTTCGGATGAGTGTTGGTGAATTGAAGACCCCGATGTTTAATCGGGGTCTTTTTCTTATCGCTTGGAATTTAACTTTGGGAGGCGTTAAAAATGAAAAAATATTTTTTTATTGTTTTAACAGTGGTTTTTTTATCCCTTTTTTTTGTTAAACCAGACCAGGCCTGCGCTGAAAGGGTTCTTGAACGCATTGGCAAAACGGGTGAAGTCAGGATGGGCTTTCGAGAAGGGTCCATCCCCTTCGGGTACAAAAATGCTAAAGGTCAATGGGTCGGCTTCAGTATTGATATTGGTAAAGAAATCGTAGTGGCGCTTAAACAAAAGTTTGGCAAACCGATCCGGTTGATTAAAATACCGGTCAAGCCTGACAATCGAATCGCTATGGTTCTGAATAATTCGGTTGATATAAGCATTGGTTCAGCCACGATAACCCTTGAAAGAGAAAAAAAGGTTGATTTCAGCCATCCTTATTTCTTAACCGGCGCCCGCCTCTTAGTTGCGGCGCAAAGCCCCATCAGAAATTTTATTCCCGATTTGGCCGATAAACGTGTGGGCGTGGTCCGAGGAGCGACCGGCAACATCGTCGCAATTGACTGGTTAAATACTTCCGGACGTGTTCAACCCAAATGCCAAAAGGTTTTGTTTGACGAACATATCCAAGGGTTCAAGGCGCTTCAGCAGGGTGAAATCAACGCCTATTGCACCGATGAATGCATTTTAGCCGGCATGAAAGCCAAAGCCTCTGATCCGCGGGCTTGGAAAATTGTAGGAAGCTATCTGACGTATGAACCTTATGGCATGATTCTTCCCCAGGATCAGAGTGAATGGCGTAATTTTGTTAATGCGACGATAGTGAAGCTGATCAAAAGCCGCCGTTTTGAAAAAATCTACGATAAGTGGTTTGGCCCCTATGGGGAAGTGCCCCTTCCGATGAGTAACAAGTACAAAACTTTATTAAACATTCTGAGTATTCCGGATTGATTTGAAAGCCAGTGCTGCCATAACGCGAAAACAGTTCCACAAAGCTGTTGTGACGTAACCGACCGAGCCGCCGGGTTGCAAACCCGGCGGGAGCGATTCAGGGAAACTTGTGACCAAGTACTTAGGGAATTCCCAATAAATAAACTACCCGCTATGCGTAATCTTGTAGGTGGGTGGAGTGTAACGGAACCCACCGCATTTCCGTAAATGGTGGGTTCCGTCACACTCCACCCACCCTACATTTTGGGTATATTATTTTTTGGGAAATCCCTTACATGATCGCAATCGTGGCTGAGTGTGTAGCGCGGGAAGCTGTCCCGCGTCAGTTTGCACATAAGGGGTGTGAACGGTTACGAGGTGACTCAATTTATATTTGGTGCTGTTGCATTGTGTGGATGGGTGAATGGCGTATTGGAAACAAAAGGAAAGATCGCTTTTTAACTTGACATGCCCTGCAAAACCAGTTATTATTTCTGATTAATTGAAATTAGGAGTGAAATATGAAAAAATATACTTATAGTGCAAAAACATCAGATAATAAAGATAAATGGATGATTGTCGACGCTGACGGCGCAACCCTTGGAAGATTCGCGTCACAAGTGGCGTCGCGATTGCGGGGCAAACATAATCCCCTTTTTACACCACATGTGGATACAGGTGATTCGATCATTGTGATTAATGCGGAAAAAATTGTTCTTACCGGACGCAAATTGTCCCAAAAGATGTATTACCGCCATAGCGGCTATATCGGCGGCCTTAAAGAGATCACCGCTAAAAAACTCATGGAAAAACGCCCTGAGGATATTATTCGCTTTGCTGTAAAAGGAATGCTGCCCAAAAACCGTCTGGGACGTAAGTTATTTAAGAAATTGAAAGTCTACACCGGCGATCAGCATCCTCATCAAGCCCAGGAGCCAGAAATGCTGGCGCTTTAATCCTTTCCCTTTAAATGTCAGAGTGGTTCCTTTACAGGATATCTATCAATCAATCGGAGTAAAAGATGCAACAGGAAAATATTTATCAGGCGACGGGTAAAAGAAACACAGCGATTGCCCGAACCATCTTGAAACCGGGGTCCGGCCAAATAATCATTAACAATCGATCTATCGACGATTATTTCAAGGTTGAACCGGCCAAAACATTATTAAAACAGCCATTAGTACTCACCAATAACTTGAATTCATTTGATATCAGGGTAAAAGTGGAAGGCGGTGGCTTTTACGGCCAGGCCGGAGCAATCCGGCACGGGATTACCAAAGCGCTTATACTTTCAGACCCCGACCTGAGACAGGCGTTAAAGAAAGCCGGTTTTGTCAGACGTGATGCCAGGGTGAAAGAAAGAAAAAAATATGGTCAGAAAGGCGCTCGCGCGCGATTTCAATTCTCTAAACGTTAATCTGCCTTTCTTTTCCCCACATGGCTGCCAACAAAGGCTTGGATACATTGAAACCAGTTACTTGTTACGAGGCCCTGCCTCGTAACGAGCTTTTTTGCTTGGCCGCCTGCCAAATCATTCAATTTCAGTAAGTCATCAAATTTAATTAACTTTGGTATGGCTTACTTGGCAGCAATGACGGGCTTTTCCTGATCTTTGTTTTTGGCCTCCCTTTATTCTTGCGACAATAATTAGGCATCCTTCATTTTCCGCTTAACACTTTAAAGGAGTGCTGAACCGAAGGTTTAGCGTTTACGCTGGCCTTTGCTAAACCTTCGGTTCAGCACTCCCCATGAAAGTGTAAACTACTTTTAAGCTATTATGAAGGATGCCAATAATTATATCAAAGTCTGCATCGTTACTATTTGCTTTTCAAGTAAGTTATCGTTCATGGCTTCAATTCTAGCGATAAAAGGAATGGCATCATCGACGCCAAAACAACGAGAAAGGTTATGAACAACACCCTTATTTTTGATAGTCAGTTGCTACCGGATGGACATCTTTCGTGTCCAAAAGAATTTGTACACAAGAAGAACCTTCAGTTTAAAGTTCTTGTAATTTTTCAGGAGCCAGAAAGAGAGGCAACAGAACAGGAGATTGAACAGTCCGCTGTCCGTGACATGCCAGAAGACTTTCTTTCACCAGAAGAAGTGACCTACTATATGAATTTAGAAGACGTATGAAGCCCTTTCGACGTGGACAGATATGGTTAGTCAACTTTGATCCCAGTGTGGGACATGAATACAGGAAAATTCGTCCGGCCCTGATTATTCCGCATGATCACTACATTCCCCTCGGTAACTTGTTAACTGTCATCCCGCTCTCCTCTCAAACTGCAAAGCTAGGCACATGTGACGTGCTTATCAAGAAAAATAAACAAAACCGCTTGATGAAAGACTCCTTGCTCAAAACCTATCAGATCAGCTCGTTTGATAAATCTCGTTTTATTAAATTTATTGGAATCCTGAATCACGACATCATGAAACAGATCGACGTCCAAATTCAATGTTTCTTATTTGGGAAAACCCCGGATTTATAATGAATCAAGATAACTCGAATACATCGGGAAGAAATTTATTTCCGTAGGCGAGGAAAGATGGTAGGTGTATTTGATGAAGTGCCTTGTTCAGTCAACAATTGTATCTCAAGATAAACAAATGAAATTTCAAATCATGAGATTCATTGATTTCAACAAAGGAGGCAATTTGTAGGGACACTAATGACAGCCTATTTCATACGCCGATGCCTTCTTATCATCCCAACGTTTATCGGAATCACCATTATGGTGTTTACGATTACACGCTTTGTGCCCGGTGGCCCGATTGAGCGCATGATTGCCCAGGCCCAGCAAAATCGCATGGGCCAAACAGGCGTTAGCGGAACTTCCCCTTCTGATGACCAAAGACAACCCCTGTCCGAAGATCAAATTTTAGAATTAAAAAAATACTACGGCTTTGATAAACCGATTATCGTGAGTTACTTTCTTTGGTTGAGTAAGGTTCTGCGCGGTGACCTCGGTGTTTCCACGCGTTATTACGACCCGGTCTGGCAAATTATCCGTGAACGCATCCCTATTTCCCTCTATTTCGGACTTCTATCCATGATCCTTGTGTATAGCGTTTGCATTCCGCTGGGAATCTCCAAAGCGTTAAAGCACAAATGCGCTTATGATAATATCACTTCGGTTATCCTGTTTATCGGTTATGCCATTCCTGGATGGGTGGTTGGCATCATGATACTGGTGCTGTTTGCCTCGTACTGGGATATTTTCCCATTGGGTGGGATGGTGAGTGATGACTTTGACGATTTATCCCGCATTGCCCAATTAGGGGATATTATCTGGCATACGCTGCTTCCTTTGAGCGCTTATATGGTCGGTCTTTTCACCGTAATGACCTTTTTAATGAAAAACACGCTGATGGAAAACCTGTCTTCCGATTATGTGCGCACGGCCATTGCCAAAGGGTTATCCTTTAAACAAGCGGTTTTCAGACATGCGCTCAGAAACAGCCTGATCCCCATCGCAACAAATTTTGGCAATAATATTTCGGTCATTCTGACCGGCTCGTTTCTAATCGAAAAAGTATTTAACATTGACGGCATGGGACTCTTAGGCTATGAATCTGTGGTTGACCGTGATTATCCGGTGGTTATGGGCATCCTGGTAATTTCTTCCCTTCTTTTTATGATCGGCAATATTTTATCTGATATTTGCGTGGCGATTGTCGATCCGAGGGTGCAATTTAAATAAAGTGACCGGTCTGTAATGAAGCTAAATCCGCTGACAATAAATAAACTGCGACGCTTTAAATCCATTCGAAGAGGATATTACTCCTTTATTGTGCTGGTGATAATGATCGGTGTCGCACTCGGTACGGAACTGTTGGTGAATCACCGTGCGCTGATTGTTCACTATAACGGTCAATACTATTTCCCCACTTATGGACGGATGCTTTCCGGGGTAACCTTCGGGTTCGATTACGAATATGAAACGAACTATCGTAAATTGGCCTGTCAGTTTGAAAAAACGCCTGAGTGCGGGAACTGGGTTCTGTTGCCGATCGTGCCTTACAATCCATATGAAAATGATTTTAAAGAGGGCCTTTATCCGCCGTATCCGCCCTCATTCCAGGACCGTCATTTTTTTGGTGTTGATATCGTCGGACGCGATGTTGTGGCGCGCCTGGTGTACGGTTTCCGCATCGCAATTTTTTTTTCATTGTTATTGCTTGTGGCCAATTACACTGTCGGTATCAGTATCGGCAGCGCCATGGGCTATTGGGGGGGGAAATTTGATTTATTTTTTCAAAGAATTATCGAAATTTGGTCGAATGTCCCTTTTCTTTATGTAATCATTATTATCGCTTCTATCGTCACACCCAGTTTTTTCGTTTTGATCCTGATAATGGCTTTTTTCGGATGGATTGGCATCACCTGGACTATCCGCACCATCACCTATAAAGAAAAAGAGCGCGAATATGTCCTCGCTGCCAAGGCGTTGGGTGCAAGCGACATACGTATTATTTTTAAACACATCATTCCCAATACCATGGCTGTCATTGTTACTTTTGCCCCGTTCGCCATTTCCGGCGGAATAATCGCGCTAACCTCGTTGGACTACCTCGGATTCGGTCTGCCCCCGCCAACGCCCAGTTGGGGCGAACTGCTGCAGCAAGGATGGGCCAACATGGATGCCTGGTGGATTTCAGGATCCGTTATTACCGCCATGGTAGTGACGCTGATGACGGTTACTTTCGTGGGGGAAGCTGTCAGGGAAGCGTTTGACCCCAAACTGTACACCTTTTACGAATAGATTTCCGTAATGTGCTGTCGCCATTAAGATTTAGAAATTCAAAGATGTGTAAATGGAATTGCCGCTATATTTTCGTCATAAAGACGAGGGTATTCATCATTGTTGATGACAAGTCCGTAGCTGCATTTTTTTTCTTTAATAAAAGTCTTTAAATGGCCAAGTTTTCTTTTTTGTACAGTTTGAGAATATTTTATTTCAATGGGAATCAAACCAAAACTACCTTCAAGGATAAGATCAATTTCAGCGCCGCCCCCGGTCCTGTAATAATAATAATCAAATCCTGCGCCAAGCGCGTGAAAGCCCCTTATTATCTCTTCAATTACCATAGCTTCCCAGGAATTGCCCATCTGCGGATGGGCCAGCAGCGTGTCAATATCCGAAATCCTCATCATGAAATGGAGTAAACCGCTATCCCGAAAATAACCTTTCGGATGCTTAATTATCCTTTTCATACTATCCTTTGTGTATGAGGGTATGTTGCGCCAAATAAATGTCCCATGAATAATTTCAAAGTAGTCACGTATGGTTGGCTGTGAGACTCCAAGCGCTCTTGCTACTTGTGAATAATTGATCACCGTGCCTGAGACACCGACAAGAAGCCTTACAAAGGTGCGGAACCTGGTTTCATTTATTCTTGGAAACAACCTTAAAATATCCCTCATGATGTAGGCGCCTAAATACTGGTTCATCCACAGGGATTGAAAACGTTTGTTTTGTTTGATCCAAGGTTCCGGGTAACCTCCCTGGAGCCAGTATTTATGGGCCTGTTTTATATCGCTTTCAGATTTGAGTTCCCGTATCAGGGTTTCGATGGGAGCTTGTTCTATTATAAATTGACATAACTGAAAACTGGGGCTGGCACCAGAAACCTCAGCAAAGGCAAAGGGCGCCATTTCAATTATTCCGATACGCCCTGCAAGACTCTCGGAAATTGATCTGACAAGATTCGGCGAGCTTGATC
>JAOZRC010000182.1 GCA_029940345.1 Desulfobacterales bacterium | reverse complement strand
TCTCACACTTTTTCGCTTCGATCACGACTTTCCAAACAGGCTCTAAAAGAATGCGGTACAATCTGGCAAATGGCCGAAGTTATGACCAAGCCCCAAATTTTACAAGATCAGAGGGAGGCCTGGCACCCATTTTTCATTTTTTATCAGAACGCCCAGTCAGTTTTTTACTGCTTTTGATTTGCTGGGCAAACACCTTGGAATCTGTGGTAGGGAGTTTGCAGACGCCTTCTTCGCAAACATAGGCGGTGGCTTTTCCATTTTGTGCGATTTTACTTTGAACAAGGGGAATTATCCCGGCATGTGCTTCCATTTCCAGGCCCTCGGAGACAACGACTAACATCCGGTTGGGAAGAAATTGATTTCTTAGTTCGGTCAAAAAAGGCCGAGCTTTATCTTTTGTGCCTTGCGGAGTCACGATGATGATCTCTTTTGGTGTATCGAGGAAAAAATCGACGGCCAGCAGCATCTCGGAAAGAGCTGCCGGACTGGAGCTCATTGTCTGAGAAAAAGAGGTTAGCCCTTTTTCGGCCCGTTTTCGATAGCGATCTTTAGTGGTAATTTTATTCAACCGCAGTAAGTTTAAGATGGCAACCGAATTTCCTGACGGCACAGCGCCGTCATTGACCGGCTTTTCCCGGGCGATGAGAGCTTCATGATCATTACCAGTCATAAAAAAGGCGCCATTTTTTTTATCTTCGTAATATTTTTCAAGAATCTCGTCCAGCGAGATCGCTTTTTCAAGCCATGCAGGGTCGTGGGTCGCTTCAAAAAGGTCCAAGAGGCCGGCAATCAAAAAGGAATAGTCGTCGAGATACGCGTTATGCCGGGCCCGACCGTCTTTGTAACTGCGATATAGTCTCTCATTTAGGAAAAGGTGTTCTAAGATAAATTGCGCCGCTCGGGCAGCACGATCAATATAATCTGAATCACCCAGGATAAATCCTGCCTGGGCATGGGCGGAGATCATCAGGCCGTTCCAGGCGGTGAGAATTTTTTCATCCCGTAAAGGTGGCGGACGCCGCTGGCGATCTTTGTAAAGGCGCTCATTCAGATCAACGATTTTCCGGCTTAATTCTTCTTGGGAAATGCCCAGACGCTGGGCGATCTCACCAGGACTTTGGGGTATATGAAGGATGCTGCGGCCTTCGAAATTGCCTGAAGGTTGCACCGCATAATATGCGCTGACCACTTTGGCATCAGCTCGGCCCAGGGCATTTACCAACTCCGCAGGTGTCCAAGTGAAAAAATAGCCTTCTTCCCGGTGGCCTTCCGGAGTGAGACTGTCGGCATCCGTAGCCGAATAAAACGCCCCTTCTGGGGAAGTCATATCCCGCTTTACATAACGAAGCACATTTTTTACCACTCGTTTAAAGTCAGCATCACCGGTTGCCTGCCATCCTTCAAGATAGGCCATGATCAAAAGGGCATTATCATAGAGCATCTTTTCAAAGTGAGGTGCCAACCAGTGTTTATCGGTCGAATAACGGTGAAACCCGCCCCCTGCCTGGTCATAAATCCCACCGGCCGCCATTTTTTCCAACGTGAGCTTGGCCATGTGAAGTACCTTTGCATCTCCCGTACGCCGGTGGTACCTGAAAAGCAGTCTTACAGGGAAGCTGCTGGGAAATTTCGGGGCACCGGCGACACCACCGTCCGTGGGATCAAAGAGAACTTCATAATAGGCGATAGCATCATGCAGAACCTTAGCATTGGGTAAATCATCACCGGCTTTAGGAACCAGTTGTTCCTGTATCGCGGCTGTAATTTGTTGGCTTCCCTTTATAACTTGATCTGGTTGCGAATCGTAAATCGTTTTTAATTTTCTAATGAGGGTCAGAAATCCCATGCTTGCACCGCGATCTCCGTCTCTGGCCGGAAAGTAAGTGCCGCCGTAAAAGGGCTTTCGATCCGAAGTCAGCCAAACGGTCATGGGCCACCCACCGCTGCCTGTCAAGGCTTGTACGGCACTCATGTAGATGGCATCAATATCCGGACGTTCTTCCCGGTCCGCTTTAATGGCAATGTAATTTTCGTTTAAGTAGCGGGCGATCTCCTCATCCTCAAAGGATTCTTCCTCCATCACATGGCACCAATGGCAAGTCGAATAGCCGATGGAAAGGAGTACGGGACGGCTTAACCTCTTGGCCGTTTCAAAGGCTTCATCACCCCACGGATACCAGTTTACCGGATTATGGGCATGTTGAAGGAGATACGGGCTCGATTCTAAAAAAAGGCGATTGGTATATTTGGCCGAACTGTCGGCATTAATATGACGGGTGCGGGGTTTGTATTCTGCACCTCGAAATTTATTCATTTTTTCAAATTGTTGCGTAAGTTTCATGGGAAACACCTCACTTCCGGGAAGCGGCAGTGGCCGGGTAATGGTTTCCGCACTGCAGATGGTGACAAGCAACCCGATGGCTGAAATTAGAAAGAGTCGTTGTTTTAATAGATAATGCTTCATAGCTGGCTGTTAGCGTCTTGACTTTGTTTATCAACAATCGTATATCATAGGTTGTGAACAGAGCAAAGGATAAATTCAAGAAATCACTGATCGCACCTTTATTTGTCTGGTTCCAACGCTCCGGCGAAGGATGCCAAAATAGCTAAACCTAAACCACCCCTATCCGAGTATCGGATTAGCGTTAAAATAAAATAAGACGAAATATATGCGTTACCACCTGTTATTAATAGCTATACTCGGCAAGGTCATAATCTGTGATTTTTAAAATAATGATTTCAGGAATCAGGAGTCAGGTTTCAGTGTTCAGGTTTCAGGTTTCAGTTATTAGCGCAAACGTCCTGACACATGAACACTGACATCTGAAACCTACTGCGTATGTTTGAATCTCGACTTTGGCCATTTTGGAAAAAGCACAAACCCTTTAAAATCAAGGTTTCGTTTACGTGAAATATAAATAGACGAAGTCATATCCCCTCAATGAAGGCTATGATTTCACATGATTAAATTTCAAATATTTCAATCACTTGAATTAATTGACATAAATATTTTTCAAAATGAAAAAAGTCGAGTGAATAAGATAATAACAAAATGAAAATCCCAAATTATGGCCTTCTCAAGTATATATTGGTTATTTTGATCGCCTGTGACGGACTTGTCGTGGCAGATACTTCAATGCCATCTTCTGATCCTATGATTGCGGCTATCGTCGTGGAAATCAAAGGCGGTCTTGCCGGTTCAGAAAATCTATATAGTGACATCGCTTACAATCTGCTTCGTTTATCTGAAAATCAACCCTTTTCCGGAGAAAAGCTTCAGCAATCGCTTGACGCTTTTAAGGATTGTGGTCGGTTTCAAAAAATTCATGCGGATTCCCATGAAGATGAAACCGGTGTTACGCTGGTGTTTCAATTAACCCCGTTTCAACAGATCAAAGGTATCCAAATTACGGGAGCCTCACCGCTTTTCAATGCGGATGTCCTTAAGGCGTTGACAATTGATTTCGGTCTGAATTTTTCCCGGAAAAAGCTTACTCAGCAAGCGCCTCTTATCAAAAAGCTTTATCGAAGAGAAGGCTTTATCAATCCCAAGGTTGAAGTGTCTGCCACAACGGATCGCGCTGATGGACAGGCAATTGTGCATATCAATATCACACCCGGCAAATATTATAAAATCAAACGGTTTGAAATCTATGGGAATCATTCCTTTTCGGAAATGCTGCTTAAAATGCGCATGAAAACATACATTGCATTTTTGCTTCCCTGGGAAGCCGGACGCTTTATCAAAAAAAATGTTAAAACGGATATTAAAAATATCACGGAATATTGCCGAGGTAAAGGCTTTGCCGATGTCAAAGTAACCTCTGCTGTGGGTAAAATTCCCGAACTCAACCAAGTGTCGCTTTTTTTTAAAATTGAGGCGGGACCGCGCTATGATGTGGTTTTCGATGGCAACACCGCTTTTTGGGACTACACGCTAAAAAAAAATTTGGTGCTATTTGACAAAGGCAACCCGCATGGACGCGGTGTCGCCAAGAGCCTTACAAAAATCGGGCAACGCTATGAAAAGGCCGGTTTTGCCGATGTAAAAGTTGATGTGAAGAAAAAAGATGAAACCGAAAAGGATCAATCGGCGCGTCAAATAAACTTACGCATTGATGAAGGCCCCCAGACCGTTGTCAATGATATCTATATCGTGGGTAATCATCACTTTGACGATGAAAAAATTGCCAAACAGATGTTGACTCACCAGCCGGGTTGGCTTCATAGCGGCGCGTTTGTTCCCCAAATAGTAGATGATGATTTAAAGGCGATTAGCGCCCTATATCGTCAACAAGGCTTTCAGAATGTCAATGTTGACAAAATGGTGCAGATTTTCGATAACCGGCATAAAGCGGACGTCACAATTAAAATTAATGAGGGCATTCAAACGCGGATCGGTTCGGTGACAGTCAGGTTGGCCGAGACCGATGCCGATAAGTTACAGTCAGACGAAAAAATGCGGGCAGAACTCAAATTACAAGCAGGTGAACCGTTTAACCCATTGCTATTGGAAGATGATGCCAATGCGCTGGCGGCATTGCTATCCGAAAAGGGGTATCCCCATGTTACGGTCAAAGCCATCGTAAAATTGAATCCTGATCATTCGCTTGTTGAAATTGAGTATCATGTTGACAAGGGGCCATATACAGAAACCGGCGAGGTGTATTTTAGCGGCAATTTCCTGACCCAACGCCGAATTCTTGAAAATGAACTTGAAGTACGACCGGACACGCCTTTTTCATTGCAAAAAATTCTAAAAACCGAACAAAACATCAGGGCGTTGACATGTATTGACGGTGTACACATCAAATATGTCGGACTCAAGGCGCAGGCGTCGAAAGTACATCTTTTTGCAGAGATTGAAGAAAAAGCGCCATACTATATCCAATCCGGCGTCGGCTATGACACATTGCGTCTTTTCTATATCCAGACCAAAGCTGGCAATCAGAATTTGTTCGGAGCCAATATGAACGGATCAGTGGAATTGGAAGCCAGTGAAATCGGTTTTCTAAGTAATTTGAAAGTCACAGAACCGCGACTGTTCGGATCTCACATCGCAACAACCCTGAACGCTTACTGGGAAGACATGAAGGAACTGAATCAGGATTTTGGTATACGCAAATTCGGTGCATCCGTGGCTTTTAGCCGCAAGTGGATTGAACGCTTGTTTGTTGATATGACCTTACTCCTGGAACAAAGAGAGCAATTCAGAACCGATACGTTGACAGAGGCCGAATCCGAATTATACGATAGTGATGAGTTAAAGCCCCGAGGAATTTTTTTAACAACACCGGCGCTGCGCTATGATGGCCGTGATTCTTTTGTACGCCCTAAGAAAGGCATCTATTCATCCGTGTCTGCCGGTATTTCAACCGGATTCGAGAATTCACTGGATAATTTTATCAGGTATGAGTTCGACACCCGCTATTACTACAGTCCTTGGGAACGCCTGACATTGGCCTGGCTGGCGCGAATCGGCTATATTGATCCCTATAGCGATACCAAAAAGGTGCCTGACGATCAGCTTTTTTTCATGGGCGGGGTCAGAGATATACGGGGATATAAAGAAAATTTGTTTCGCTATGATCAAGACGGCCGGCCCCTCGGTGGTGAATTGGCCATCATCGGCAGCATGGAAGCGCGTATCGAACTGGGAATGAACATTGAGCTGACCGTTTTTTATGATATCGGCAGGCTTACGGACACGATTGGTGCCGATGACCCCGAAACATTTCGCTCAACCGCCGGTCTGGGGTTAAGATATATCACGCCCATCGGTCCTATCGGCTTTTTATACGGATTTAAACTGGACCCACGCGAAGAGGAAAGCATGGGAAGGCTCTATTTCTCAATCGGATATACTTTTTGAGTGAGCCCTTAGAGCCTGTTTGAAAAGTCTTAAATCGGCTGCAAAAGCATGAGAGCGGTTTTGATTTCCGCAAATTTCATGGCAATAGGCCGGCTATTCCCTTAAAATTTGCGAAAATCAGTCCTCGCTCTCACACTTTTTCGCTTCGATCACGACTTTCCAAACAGGCTCTTAGCAATGCCTTAATTTGTGATTTTATAGGTTGCCAACATAAGCCGCCAGGATACTGATGTAAAGCGGAAGGCCGTTCCGCTTAGGAAGATTGAACGGTTAAATCCAAGAAATTGATAACTGTTAAACGTGCATAATGATTATAAATTTAAACCAATTTATATCCGCTGAAAAACCCTATTGGGACGAACTGGAAACCGTTCTTGAACAAATTGAAAAAAAGCCGGAACAGGGGATGTCGCTGGAGCATCTGAAACGATTTCACTATTTATACCAGCGTGCCGCAGCGGACCTGGCCAAAATCATGACGTTTTCAGCGGAGCCTCATATTCGCCAATATTTGGAATTGATCGTCAGCCGCGCCTATGGTGAAATTTATGAATCCCGTGACGTATCATCTGCCTGGTCGCCGCTAAAATGGTTTTGGCAGACATTCCCCCAAACCTTCCGCACCCATATTAATCAATTTTGGCTGGCACTGATCACGATGCTAATCGGCTGCCTTTTAGGCGGGCTGCTTGTCGCCATCGACCCATCGACCAAGGAATTTCTATTGCCTTTCAGCCATTTGCACGATGACCCTTCCCAGCGGGTGGCTAAAGAGGAAAGCTCATCCAAAGATCGCCTGGCAGGAGCCAAAGCCAATTTTTCTTCCTATCTGATGACGCATAACACCCGCGTTTCAATTTTCACCCTGGCCCTGGGTATTACGTATGGCGTAGGCACGTTGATCATGCTGTTTTATAATGGCGTTATTCTTGGTGCCGTTTTTTGGGATTATATCGCAGCCGGTGAAACCTCATTTCTGTTCGGATGGCTTCTACCGCATGGTGCGGTGGAAATTCCGGCCATATTGGTGGCCGGCCAGGCCGGTTTAGTGCTGGCCGGTGCCTTGATTGGATGGGGAGGGCGCCCGCTAACTTTTCGGATGCGGTTCAGAGCAATATCCGACCATTTAGTAACGTTGATCGCAGGGGGTGCGATCATGCTGATTTGGGCCGGTATTATTGAGTCCTTTTTTTCCCAGTACCATGAACCGGTTATTCCTTATGCGGTGAAAATCGCTTTCGGCATAACGGAAATTTTGCTTTTAACCTGGTTTTTCGCACGCGCCGGTCGCCTGTCACCTGACGGACATGCAACGCAAGCCACTCATTAAATTCAATCTCTTACCTCACTTTTATAAAATATGGCAGCAAGCCGAACAGACACCTTAACGATTGAGACGCCGGAAGGCATCGTTTTCTCCCTGCAACTGGCCGGTCCTTTGACTCGTTTTCTGGCTTGGTGTGTTGACATGGCCTGCATCGCGGCAATCACAGGCGGGTTGAATACGGTGCTGAGTGTGCTGGGGGTGATCAATCGTGATATTGCGATGGCAGCCGTGGCTTTGGCGTATTTTATCGTTTCAGTAGGCTACGGCATGGCGACGGAATGGTTCTGGCGCGGTCAGACGGTGGGTAAACGCTTGCTGCGTTTGCGCGTGGCGGACGCTCAAGGATTGCGTCTTCAATTCAGCCAGATCGCTATTCGTAATCTGATGCGGTTTGTTGACAGTCTGCCCGCTTTTTACCTGGTGGGCGGATTAGCCTGCCTGTTAAGTGCCAAAGCCCAACGTCTGGGTGATTTGGCAGGCAATACGATTGTAGTGTGGATTCCTCGGATATCCCAGCCGGATTTGAAACAGCTATTAAAAGACAGCCCCAACTCTTTCACGGCCTATCCCCAATTATGCGCCCGCCTGCGACACCGTGTTTTACCCCGTGAAGCCAATTTGGCGCTTCAGGCTCTTCTCAGGCGTGATGAACTTGCGGATGACGCCCGGGTTAAATTGTTCAGCGAGATGGCCGGCTATTTCAGGACAATGGTTGCGTTTCCCCAAGAAGCGGATGACAGCATTTCCGATGAACAATATGTTCGTAATGTGGCCGATATTTTATTTTCAAGTAAGGACGGCCGGCTGTAACCGTTCACGCCCCCATTTGTAATACTATTTGCGTTAAATAATCGCCAGTATGAAATAAAAAAATATCGGCATCCTTCATTGACCTGTTGGAACTCAGTGGAAAGATGTTAACTACTTACCTTTCGCTTATTTTTTCTTGTGTATTTCAATTAACTAACCACAATATATTGTGGTAATTAGCCGAAAAGTTGCTATTCTGACAGGGTTTTATTGATATCAACTTAGTTACAAAAGTTTGCCTTGTGTTTGTTGTTTAGCATACATACAATATATTGTGGTTTAATTAAAAAAACAATTTTAAAATGGGCGAAAGGCAAGTAACTACTTTTAGCGCAAAATGAAGGATGCCAAAATTTATTTTCTAAACATCTATATCATCACCGCGGTATTCGCACAGACGTAGGGGCGACCCTTGCAGTCGCCCTGTGTGCGCAATTATCACAAGGCGGGCGACCACAAGGGTCGCCCCTACGCTTTTGCGCTTCTGATGAAGGCATTAACAGATTCCCGAACCCCTTGCCATATAACCTTCCCTGATCCGCAACAGTTACAATAAAATGATGTTATATAATATTAAAACTGATGGTTAGCTTCTTGGCTTGACGCGTATGTCCCACGGGGCTCTGACAGAATAACAACGATCCTGCTACAAACATGCCGCCCCCATGGGGCTCTGACGGAATAACAACGATCCTGCTACAAACATGCCGCCCTCACGGGGCTCTGACGGAATAACAACGATCCTGCTACAAACATGCCGCCCCACGGGGCTCTGACAGAATATCAATGATCTTGCTACAAACATGCCGCCCCCACGGGGCTCTGACGGAATGACAACGATCTTGCTACAAACATGCCGCCTCCATGTGGCTCTGACGGATGGCAAGTTTATTTCGCCAGTCTCTTAAAAAGTTAAACAATGGCGTGCTTTCATCCGTCAAAAATTGGCGGTAATCACCTTTTTTATGTTTCTTTTTTACAAATGTTTTAACCGCTTCGGCTAACAGAGGAACCGATTTATAGAATAGCATGACGCTCCAATAGTGTGGGATGATTGTGATATTACGAAATTGTGGCCGTTCACTCCCACCAGTGAAGGACGGTTTTTGTCGGGTTACGCT
>JAOZRC010000858.1 GCA_029940345.1 Desulfobacterales bacterium | reverse complement strand
TTAAGACTTTTCAAACAGGCTCTAAGTTCTATTATGCACTTTGCCTGTATTATCTGTCAACCCCTTCATTGACACAGAGGGTTGGTCTTGAAGGTTGGAACAGGCAATCATACGAGGTCGGGTTAGCGTAGCGTAACCCGACGTTAAAGCTGGTTTTTGTCGGGTTACGCTACAACTTCAGCGAAAGGGGAGGGAGTGAACGGTTACCCTACATCTGTTTGAAAAGCGAGAGGTAACGCCGGCTGATGGTGAGCGTATCGCGGCCGTCTTTAAGCTTAAGCACACCTCGGCCGGTTACGGAGCGGCTGACCTGGGCGATGCGGGAGACATTGACGATAGTTCCCCGATGAATGCGCCAGAACTTGGACGGGTCCAGGATTTCGGCCAGTTCCTTAATCGAGGTTTTAATCAAAGATTCGCCCGTTGCCGTTTTTACCACCGTGTATTTATCCTGAGCCATAAAATAGTCTGCGTTATCTGTCGGGATCAACCGAATGCCGTCGCCATGACGGGCTTTGATCCATTGCAGGTATTCCGGCGCGGCCGGAGCCTGAGAGGCCGCCATTAACTGATCAAGCATCCGGGAAAGGTCTGGCGGCCGCTCCGTTTCAGTTTCCATTTTTAACTTAAGGCGGCTAACCGTCTTGGCCAAACGTTGGCGCGTCACGGGTTTGAGCAGATAATCCACCGCTTCCTTTTCAAAGGCCTCCACCGCATATTGATCAAAGGCGGTGATAAAAACGATCCGGCAGTAAGAAGAAATCTTTTGGGCTGCTTCCATTCCGGAAAGCCCCGGCATTTTGATATCGAGAAAAGCGATATCCGGTTTGAAGCGCTCTGCCAGTGCCAGGGCGCGTTCGCCGTTTTCAGCTTCGCCGCAGATCACAAGCTCCGGCCAGACATCGTTTAGCCGCACTTTCAAATAATTGCGCAACGGCTCTTCATCATCCGCGATAATGGCTTTAGGGGGTGTCATAAGGCGCCTCAATAATGGCTTTTACGCCGCAGGGATAATTTTCTTCCACAATCAAACGTGCTTGATCGGCATACAACGCTTGCAGCCGCTCTTTGACATTGGCAAGCCCCAGGCCCGCCAGATGGGTGTTGTCAAATCCCAAACCGGTGTCCGCAACCTCTAACCGCAACCGGTTGCCGGTCACCGACGCCGTTATGGTGATTTGGCCGCCGTCAATTTTGGGTTCGATGCCGTGCTTGATGGCGTTTTCCACCAGGGGTTGAAGCAGCATGGGCGGCAACAGACGTGAACGAACGGTGTCCGGAATATGGCAGGCATAGTGAAGACGATCCCCCATACGTTCCTTAAAGATATTGATGTAAGCTGTGATCATCTCAATTTCCTGTTCGATAGTAACATGGTCGCTTCTGGTTTTGGAAAGCATGGCGCGCAGATACATAGTGAAGTTTTTGAGCATGGTGCGGCCTCTGGCCGGTTCGGATTCCAGCAGACTCAGGATGGCAGCCAGGGTGTTGAATAAAAAGTGGGGTTCGATCTGAGCCTGAAGCCGTTTAAGATCACTTTCAATGGTCTTTTTTTCTGCGAGCAGCCTTTTAATACGCTCTTCCTGGATGAGAGCTTGCGATGCGGTCAGTTTATCGCGTGAAATGAAAATGTAGCTGATAATCGCTCCGAACAGAATTCCAAACAAGATCGTTTGAACCAGTGACGCCGGTGTTGTGTGAAGCAGCGCAATATCGGCTCCGGTGATAACGGAGCCGAACAAGCTGCCAATAACAGAACCTGCGATTATCGCGACAACCGCGAGAAGCAGTTGCGCGAACAGGGCTTCCGGAGCCAGCAGATAAAACGATGTGCATACCAGCGAGCAGATGGAGAGGCCGATGCATTGGGATAGGATCAGGTTCTCTGTAAAACTGCCGCCGAATTTTATGGCGGTTAAAAAAAGCGCAATAACCACATTAAACCCCATCGTGCCTAACAATATTTCGAAGATGCGCTTTGGCGTAAATTTGATTGATGGCAACGTTATCATTGTTTGCTGATTCAAAAGGTAAGCTCCGGTTCCACCATCCATTATGCTGCGTTTTCCACTATTTTTATCTCTTCTTCTGTAAGTCCGTAAAGTTCATAAACCATTTGGTCTATTTCTTTGTCAATATTTTTAATGGCGGATTTGATTTCAGCAGCTTTTTGCTTTTCTTCTGTAAAATACGCCTGCCATTCTTTGCGTTCTTTCAGGCTTAAGGCCTTAATTTTGACTTTGCCTTTGGCCAGTTCCTTTTTAAACTGATCCCAGTCCGAATCAGGCCAGTTTTCTAATTTTTTGCTGATTTTCTGTGGTTTTAATTCGCTTTTAAGGAAGTTTATAAAATCAGCTTTCAATTCCTGAAGTTCTCTGCATTTGGAGAGCATTAAATCGGCTTTTTCTATGAAAGGTTGTTG
>JAOZRC010000857.1 GCA_029940345.1 Desulfobacterales bacterium | reverse complement strand
CAGGCTTTGAACAGTGTATGATTTTTAAAGAAGACAAGGAAATTTAAACATATAGTACAGTCACATATTACATTTCACAAGGCCAGGGGGAGGAGGATGTATTGCAATATGCCGACGACCGATAACGCAGTGTGATTTAATATGTGACTGTCTATAGCGTACAAAACCGGAATCGGAGACCCAGCTTGGCTTTGCTCACTCCGGCTTCCGGTTTCAACCCGGAGAAAAATCATCATGGAAAAACAAATCAATGTTTACAGGGAAGAGACCTATGAACTAATTGTCGAGCTGGAATCATCAATGCTCGAACTTGAAGAGAATCCCGACAATGCGGAGCTGATCGACCAGGTATTCCGGGCGATGCACACGATCAAGGGGTCCGGGGCGATGTTCGGTTTTGAAAACATATCCGAATTTACCCATCATATCGAAACGGTGTTTGACCTGGTTCGTGATGGAAAGATCAACGTGGATAAGAAGCTTGTTGATCAGACCCTGGCCGCATGCGACCAAATTAAAATGATGGTCGATGAAAAAGAGATCGATCCGGAGGTGATTGATGAGATTATGGACGCCTTCAGAAAGATGATCCCCGACGAAGATTTACCGGATAAAGCGCCGGTTGTTTCAATGGCGGAGAATACATGTGAAAGTCTGATCAAGGTCAGCTATCGCATCCGTTTCCGTCCCCACGAGTCGATTTTCGAGTCCGGTGCGAACCCGATGCTCCTGCTTGATGAACTCGGAGAACTCGGTGAGTGCATGGTCATTGTTCAAACCCATAAAGTTCCTGATCTGGAATCCTTAAATCCCCAAACCTGTCATATTTACTGGGATATCATTTTGACGACAGCCTGTGATATAAACTCCATAAAGGACCTATTCATCTTCGTGGAAGACCAGTGCGAGTTGACCATCGATATCATCGACGAGGAGGGTGGTCTCGAATATGAGGCTGATTATAAGAGACTCGGCGAAATTCTCGTCGAGAGAGGGGATATCAACACTCAGGAACTCAAGTCCGCATTGGGTTCGCAAAAACGCGTCGGCCAGATACTGGTGGAAACCAAAATGGTTTCCCCGCAAGTTATCGAATCCGCGCTTGCTGAACAACAACATGTCAAGCGGATGCGCAGGGTCCGCTATGAAACGGCAGCGGCCTCAAGCATACGGATTGGTTCGGAAAAGCTCGACCAGCTTGTTGATCTGGTTGGGGAGTTGGTTACGGTCCAGGCGCGCCTTACGCAGAAAGCCGCTGTCTGGCAAGATGCCGAATTGCTTTCCATCGCTGAGGAAGTCGAGAGACTGACCAGCGACCTTCGTGAGAACACCATGGGAATCCGCATGCTTCCCATCGGCACTACGTTCAGTAAGTTCAAGCGGGTTGTGCGCGATCTTTCCGCCGAATTGGGCAAAGAGGTTGCGCTGGTCACCGAGGGAGGGGAGACCGAACTCGATAAGACGGTAATTGAACGCCTGGGCGATCCCCTCGTCCATATCATTCGCAATTGTATCGACCATGGCATAGAGACCCCTGAATTGAGAACCCATGCGGGCAAACCAGGCCAGGGGACCGTACGTCTGTCCGCCGAACATTCCGGCGCCCATGTGCTGATCAGTATATCCGATGACGGAAAGGGATTGGATACGGAAGCCATTCGGATTAAGGCCGTTGAAAAAGGACTGATCACACCGGACGCCTTAATGTCCGACAGCGATATTTTTCCCCTTATCTTCGCACCGGGATTTTCAACTGTAAAAAATGTCTCAAACCTGTCCGGTCGGGGCGTGGGCATGGATGTGGTCAAACGTGGTATCGACGGGCTTCGGGGTTCGGTGGAAATCAAAAGCCAAAAGGGAGAAGGGACCGTCATCATACTCAAGCTCCCCCTCACCCTGGCAATCATCGACGGATTGCTGGTGAAAATCGGCTCTGACCATTATATCATGCCGCTCTCTTCCGTGGAAGAATGTATCGAACTGACCCGGCAAGATGTGCAAAACGATCATGACCGCCATCTGGTCAATCTCAGGGGCAAAATTGTCCCTTACCTGCGGATGCGGGAAGTGTTCATGTTAGAGGGCGAACCCCCGGATATCGAAATGATCGTCATCACAGAGGTCAACGGGGACCGCATCGGGTTCGTGGTGGACCATGTGTCAGGCGAACACCAGACGGTCATCAAAGGGCTCGGCCGGGCGTACAAGAACGCCAAAGGCGTATCCGGAGCGACCATCATGGGAGACGGCACGGTTGCACTGATACTGGATCTTCCCGAGTTGGTTCACCTGAGCGAGTCGGACAGCAAGAAACTCTGATCCCCGGATCCGGACGACTTTACGGGAAGAAATTGAGCCATGTAGGGTGGGTGGTGCCCCCCTCCCTCCCCGCCTGCCTCGGCGGCGGCCTCGATGCAGCGCC
>JAOZRC010000856.1 GCA_029940345.1 Desulfobacterales bacterium | reverse complement strand
AGCACTCCCCATGAAAGTGTAAACTACTTTTAAGCTATTATGAAGGATGCCAAATAGAGGAACAATTCTGATGAGACGTACAACCGAACCGATACAAAATTGTCGCACTGTTCAATTGCGGGGCGCTATAAGAGGAGATCATTAAAATGGGCAGATGCCTGATTCATCCTGACAGGGAAACGAGCTATCTCTGTCAAAAATATAATGTTTTTATGTGCGAAGAATGTCTTCACTGTCGTGATCCTGAAATCTACTGCAAATTTCGCAGCGCTTGCCCGATTTGGTTTATGAGCAAGAGAAAGGCCGGGTGGGATGCTGATGAAAAAATCTCCGCTCAGTCATCCCGGCACAAAGTGACATTCCTTCCCAATGAAACCCATGTGACTGTCGTTCAGGGGGCAACACTTTTGGAAGCCGCGCAGGCTGCGGATATTCACATCAACGCTTCGTGCAACGGCAAAGGGTCTTGCGGTAAGTGCAAACTTATCCATGAATCCGGTGAAATCAAAAGTGTATCAACCACCTTGTTAAGCGCTAACGAAAAAGCGCGCAACTATATTCTGGCCTGTCAGAGCAGTGTTCAAGGGGATGTCACTGTCGAAATTCCGCAAGAAACCCTTAAAAGGAAGCTCAAGGTTGCCGGTATGGGGCAGGAAGCCACTTTACGCTTACAAAGTTTGGTTAAAAATATCCAACCCATGATCGTTGAAATCCCACTTGAGCTTGATCCGCCGACTTTGGACGATTCGGTCAGTGATTTGGATCGTTTGAACCGCGGGTTGAAAAAAACGGGTTGTGATGTTTCCCAATTGGATGTCAGTCTCAAGGTGATGCGTGAGTTGGCCGAGGTGATGCGGCGTGATCAATGGAAAGTCACCGCAACGATCATCCGCAAGAAATATTCAAAGGAAATTTTAAGCGTCACATCCGGTAATGGCGGCGGCCAATCCCTGGGTTTGGCCATTGATGTGGGCACGACATCTGTCGTGGTTTACCTGACCGATATGGCTGATGGCGTCATTATCGGTGCGGCATCAGCGCACAACAAACAGGCCTCTTGCGGTGACGATGTGATTAACCGCATTGTATGCGCTGAAAAAAACGGCGTTGGCAAATTGAGCCGTATGGGTTTGGCCACAATCAACAATCTGATCAGTGAGGCTCTCGACAGTGTCAGCGCAAACTATAAACAGATTAAAAATGTTGTGATTTCCGGCAATACAACCATGGCCCATCTGCTTCTAAAAATCGAACCGCGCTATATACGACGGGAACCTTATATCCCCACGGCTGCGGAATTTCCGATTTTAAAAGCCGGCGAAATCGGAATCAAAGCCAATCCCATTGCGGCCGTTTTTGTTATGCCCGGGCCGGCCAGTTACGTTGGCGGCGATATTGTCTCCGGTTTGCTTTACATCGGTCTGCACCGTGAAGCATCCTTAACGTTGTTTATTGACATCGGCACCAATGGCGAAATCGTTCTCGGCAATAACGAATGGATGATGACCGCCGCTTGTTCGGCCGGACCGGCGTTCGAAGGCGGCGGCATCCGCTGGGGCATGCGCGCTGAAGAAGGAGCGATTGAAAAAATCAGCATTGATCCGCAAACGCTGGAACCCCAATGTATAACGGTTGGAAATGCTGCCCCGCGCGGTGTTTGCGGTTCCGGTATGATCGACCTGATGTCCGAAATGCTGGTAACCGGAATTATTGATCCTGACGGAAAATTCAAATTGGAACCATCCCATCCGCGCATGAAACAGGATGACATGGATAAAGCTTACATTATCGCTTTTGCCGATGAAACGGCCATGGAAGAAGACATCGTATTTACCGAAACTGATATTCACAGCCTTGTTTTAAGTAAAGGGGCGGTGTATGCCGGTTTTACCGTTTTGCTCAACCAGGCCGGAATGGACTTTTCCATGGTGGAGCGCATTGTGATCACCGGCGGCTTCGGGCAATACTTAAATATTGAGAAAGCGGTCACAATCGGTTTGCTTCCGGATATCAATCGCGAAAAATTTTTCTACAAAGGCAACAGTTCCATTGCCGGCGCTTACATGGCGCTTTTATCGGATGAGTATCGGAAAGAAGCCCGTGAAATTTCCAACCACATGACTTATATTGATTTTTCCAGCAATAATCAGTACATGGAAGAGTTCACTTCGGCGCTTTTTCTGCCGCACACGAATATAAAAGCGTTTCCCAGCGTCGAACTGAAAATGAAAAAATCACAAATATAATCATAAAATAGGCATCCTTCGTTTTCCGATTTACACTTTCCTGAAACTACAAGGATTTGGTTTAATAAGGATTAAGACCGTGATTATCGTTTAGGTTCAGGCCATATACCAAAGAACAACAGTTGCAAAATCCTTAGAGCCTGTTTGGAAAGTCGTGATCGAAGCGAAAAAGTGTGAGAGCGAGG
>JAOZRC010000181.1 GCA_029940345.1 Desulfobacterales bacterium | reverse complement strand
AACAGATCGAAAAAGTGTTAACTACTTTAGCTGTCTTATGAAGGATGCCCAAATTAACTATATTTTTAACAGCCTTTTTTGCTGAATCCGATCAAATTTGGCTAAGGTGCAGACTAAACCAAGCCCTGATCCAACATGGCGTCCACCACTTTGACAAATCCGGCGATATTGGCGCCGACAACGTAGTTGCCTGTCGCACCGTATTGATCAGATGCTTCCAAGCAAGTTTTATGAATGCTCTTCATAATCATTTTTAAGCGTTCATCCAACTCTTCACGCGTCCAGGCCATGCGCATACTGTTCTGGGACATTTCCAAACCTGAAACCGATACACCGCCGGCATTGGCCGCTTTACCCGGTCCGTATAGCAGTTTATTATCTAAAAAGATATCAATCCCCTCAATCACGGTGGGCATATTGGCGCCTTCGGAAACCAATCCGATGCCGTTGTTTACTAAATTCTGGGCATCTTTAGCGTTAATTTCATTTTGGGTGGCCGATGGAAAGGCGCAGTCCGCTTTGTGATTCCAAAGCGGATTATAATCTAAAGCGGGGTCAACGGGTGTATAGACGGCATCCGTATATTTTTCACAGTATTTCTGAACACGGCCGCGCCGCACATTTTTAAGCATCATTAAAAAATCAAGTTTTTCACGGTCAAGACCCGCTTCGTCAAAAATATATCCGGATGAATCCGAAAATGTCACCACTTTAGCGCCCAAATCCAGCAATTTTTCGATGGTGTACTGGGCGACATTGCCGGAACCGGACACCAGGCATGTTTTGCTTTGCAACGTATCATCACGCGTTGCCAGCATTTCAGCGGCAAAATAAACCGACCCGTAGCCGGTGGCTTCCGGACGAATTAAACTGCCGCCCCAGTTAAGGCCTTTGCCTGTAAGAACGCCGGTGAATTCATTGCGCAGCTTTTTATACATGCCAAACAAATAGCCGATTTCCCGCGCGCCAACACCGATATCACCGGCCGGGACATCGGTGTCAGGGCCGATATAACGAAACAGTTCCGACATAAAGCTTTGACAAAACCGCATCACTTCGTTGTCCGATTTTCCTTTGGGATCAAAGTCCGATCCGCCTTTGCCGCCGCCCATGGGAAGGGTGGTTAACGCGTTTTTAAACACCTGCTCAAAGGCCAGAAATTTCAAAATGCCCAGGTTCACTGACGGATGGAAGCGCAGCCCGCCTTTGTACGGGCCGATAGCGCTGTTCATCTCAATGCGGAACCCACGGTTGACATGTATTTCGCCCTGATCATCCATCCAGGGCACGCGAAATAAAATGACCCGTTCAGGTTCAACCAGTCGTTCCAGTATCTTAGCACTGCGGTATTCGGGGTTTTGGTCTAAAGCCGGCTGAATCGTTTCAACCACTTCGGAGACCGCCTGGTGAAACTCTCGTTCGACCGGATCTTTGTCTTTTACCAATTGAATAATGCTATTCATTTTTTAATACCTCCTTAATTTGGCCGGATGCAACCGACTCCGGTTATTGTGATTCAGAAAAAAGCCTCAAGCCAGAATCACACCTTCTGACTTGCGCCCGTCCACTTTGATTTTGAAAGGATGCGAATTCTTGGCATGAACAATATAGGTCGTTTCACGGACCTTAGGAAAGTTCGTAATCCGTTCCCAGTCCAAATAGCTTTTGCTGTGTGGCGGGACCGTAATATAGTTAATTCCCAGCGTCGTGATATTATGGAAAAAATGAGAGCCTTGGGATGATTCGGCTTTTAATTTGTCAGAATAGGTTTCGACAATTGCGCCAATACCGCTGATATCGGCCCATTTGACAGGTATACCCAGCCACCGGTCAGCCGATCCCCATCGCCCCGGCCCCACTAGCAGGTATTTATCACCGTTTTGAGAAAATTTGGCATTCAGACTTCTGATCTCTTCAGCCATAAGGCGCGTATAAGCCGGATCAAAAGCATCCGGTTTGACATACAAAATATCGGTTATATCCTCCCTGTCCGTATTTCCCAGCGCCTGATCAGAATAGCATAGCGCCTTATCAATTTCCGCGGGACTGATATCCACATTCATGAGCTCTTCTAACGCGGTCATCGGTCGGACCTGCAAGATGGCAAACTCCGGACGTTCGTCTTCGGAATTCGCGGCATCTTGAGGAAAATTGACCGAAAATTCCATTTCCACCGGGCAGGCCATACTTTTCTGAGCCATCTCAAGTATTTCAGACAGCAGCTTGGGTAATGGCAGCAGATCATATTTAAGCACCTGGGCAAACGTTACCACCCGGTGCCCCGGCCGGCTGACCGTATCGCGAATACGATGCTCTTCGTGGATATAGGTGCTGGCGAGCAGTTTTAAAGCCGGTTCATCCTGGGCGTCCGTAACAGAGCGTTTGGCCAGCGTCGCATTCTCATCGGATTCAAGATTGACGGATGACGCTTCCATTTTGAGGGCATAAAAATACTGCTGGGAATTTTTTAACACATCATCCACACGCGCCATCTGGGGTAGGAGTTGCGGATAGCGCGGGGAAAAACGTAGCGTTTTTTCACCTTCGGCCACCATTTTACCCAAGCCCAAAGCGATGGTAACAATACCCTCTCCAGGTTTCATTTTGCCAAACGGGTAGTAATTAACCGATTGGGCTACCCCGGAAATGGCCGGATAGAAGTATTTGTTCTGACGCGCCCCAACGGTTTGCTGGATAATAATGGCCATTTTTTCATCATCATTGCGATGCCCCACCCGGCGCGCAAAGGATTTGGGACCGCTAAAAAAGGTGGATGCGTATACGAGTTTGACAGCGATGATGAGCTGTTCCAGCCTTTGTTCTAAATCGGGATGGTCATTGGGAAGCATGTAGGTGCGATACAAACCGGCATAGGCTTTGAATTGAGCATCTTCCAATAAGCCGGAGGAGCGCACTGCCAGCGGATATTGAATCTGCGTGAGATAGACACGCAAACGGTCGGTTATCCATTGTGGGAATATTGCGTCAGTGCAGATCGCAGCGACTTCCGCATCGCTAATATCCGCCTTAAACAAATATTTCAGGTTATTTTCTTCAATAAACGAATCAAATCCCTGGGTTGTGATTACCAGCGTCTGAGGAACAAAAATACGCACGTTGTCATACGTCAGATGAATGTCTGAATAGCGCTTCAGCATGGTTCGAACAAAAGCCAACCCGCGTGCTTTACCGCCAAGAGAGCCGTTTCCGATTTTAAAAAAATCGGTTTCCAGCGCAAAATCATCCGCATCAAAACTGACCACGATCCCTTTTTGTCTTAACTGGCGCCGGATGCTAAGGGTTTCAATCAAATATTGCTTCATAATTTCCATCTGCCGCCCAAAATCATCCGCAGTTAATGGGCGCCACTTGGTGGCAAGACGTATTTCCGAACGGGCGAAAAGCCATCTTGAGAAATCATTCCGCCGCCAATGATAGTTTATCGACTCGTCCGGGATATCCGAAAGAATTTTTTCAAACTCACGGAAGTTAGAAGCGCGGCCAATCTCCTGTTTGTCAGGCATATAAAAAACAAAATCGCCAAATCCAAGTTTTTCGATAAAAAATGATTGCACTTCGGAGATAAGCGAGGGGGAGTTTTTGTCTATAAAGGATGCGGGAATCAGAGATGCTTTTTCCCGATTGGATGATTCCGAACTGGTAAGCAAAAGGGGGATGTCGAACCTTTCCAGCTTTATCTGGGACAGCAGGGTGATGCCCGCCTCAGCATCTAATTCCGAATGATGCGGAAAACGCACATCGGAAATCACTCCCAGAATGTATGGTTCGAATTGATCAAACAGCTTTTGGGCTTCCTCAAAATCAGTCGCATAAAGAATCCTGGGCCGCGCCCGCATCGTCAGCAGGCGATGTTCTTCATTCAGCCCTTCAACCATTATTTTTTGAACCTGGGAAACAATGGAGCGGTATAGAATTGGCAATAATACGGAGGCGTAAACCGGCGAGTCCTCCACAAAAAGAATGACGCGAACGCCGGCAAGTTCAGTGTCATGAACAACGTTTAAGCGATCTTCCACCATCTTAATCAAGGCAAGCAAAATATCCGCATTACCAGACCACGTAAAAACTCTGTCGATTCCCGTTTCCGGCTCCTGTTCCGGGCCGGATTCGTATGAGGATTGATTTGTTTGGGCAGCCGTCAGGGCGCGATGCGACATTAAAAAGACCGGAATATCGGGAATTTTACGCTTGATTTTACGTCCCAAAGCAAAGGCATCCATGTCTGCCAGACGAGGCATGGTGATAACCAGTTCAAACGTTTTGGCGTCAAGGGCGTCAAGCGCTTCTTCCGCCGAAGACACCCAATATATTCGCGGCGGCTGACTAAGATTCAGCCCACGATATTCATTTGTGATTCTTTCGGATAGCCGGCCATCTTCCTCCATGATGCAGGCATCATACAAGCTGGAAACCAAAAGAATGGCCTTTACCTTTTGGGCCATTAATTCATGGAACAGTTTGAAACTGGTCTTCATCGCATCCGCTTTATCACTAATTTCATAGTTCATAGGTTTCAAGTTTCAAGTTTCGAGTTTCAAGTTACAGGTTGTTACAGATTTCAGTGTTCGAATTTCAGGTTCTGCTCATTTTGAATCCTAACACCTGCTCATTTATCAATGCAACATTTTTTATATTTTTTGCCGCTGCCGCAGGGACAGGGCTCATTGCGGCCGATCTTCTTTTTACGGATGTATGGTTGTGTCTGACGTGTATTGTTTTGAGCGACAGTCGGTATTTCCAAAAGAGGGGCGTCACTGCCCGTTCTGTTTCGCATATCGTTGTAAGCTTCGCAATAGGACCGGACGAATACGCGCTTAACAGGGCCAGAGCCCTGATTATATTTAAAAGATTTTTCCCTGATATAGGGAATGCCCTGGCTTAACAAATTAAAGGCCTTCTCTGTATCGCCGGCTTCATCGGCAGCTTTGGCCGACATAAAATAGGCCTGGATATAGGACGGCTCAATCGAAGTCGCCTGATTATAATATTGTTCCGCCTTGCTGTATTGCTCCAGATTTTGATAAAAATTGCCTAATCCGATATAATTGTTAACGTCATTCGGATTTTTTTCAATCGCTCTTTTATGGAAATCAATGGCGTCCTCAATATCCATGTCTTCACCATTCACCGGTGGCTGAATATATTGAAGTGGTCCGTCCGCAAACAGGTCTTCCATGCCTTGCTCCTGACGATATTTGGCCAGCATCAACTCCCCGGCAACGGCAATAACACCCCGCTTGGTAAATTCGAAGTCAGCGTGCTTATGACAATTAAGGCATTCGATTTCTTGCGGAATATACGGTTTGGCGCTTTCGCTGATGAAAACTTTATCCAGACGATAGATAAACCTGTCATGGCAGTTTTTGCATTCCAGTTCCGCATTGATATAAGGCTTGGACTCAGAATTAAAGAAGGCTTCACCAAATGAGGAATCCGTCAAAGCCGATTCCATCAGATCCGTTTGGTCTTTGCGTTTTTGTTTATATTGTTTTGAAAGCGCCTGCAACTCCTCGGCTTGGCTTTGATTCAAAAGTGAGATAAGCAGATAGGCGTCATCAATGAGGTCTTGCCCTTTATTCACAAAGGGTTTCAGGCGTTTCAGATATTTTTCATCCGCAAACGCTTCCAGGGTTCTTAAAAGAAATTCCTTTTCCAACACCCAATATGCGTCAAAATATTTATCGACAAAAAGACGTCCCCGGTCGCCGCCTACTTTACGTGCGATGTTAAGTGCTGAGTATTGCGCCATTTCATCTTCGACAGAATCAAAATGGGTTGTCAGAAAATCAACCGCGCGTTCGCGGTACTGTAACAGCGCCTTTTCTGCGGTGTCAGGCAGGGGTTCAATTTCGATCTCCTCATAATCAAAATCACTTTCTAAGTTTTCCGTTAACAATTCAAGAAACTCATCATATTGAAGCGCGCCCATCAGCCTGACAAGATGGGCGTCACCATAATAACTATCCATTATTTCATCATATATATTGATCAGACTGTGAACAACTTCCGCTTTATCCTGTTTTTTCAAGAAATCGGTTAACGTCCTTTGGGCGGGATTGGTTTTAATATCCAAAGTTACCAGTCGCACGGCCTGGTCGGTTGAAACCCCCGTTAAATCGAATTTTGTTTTTCTTATGGAAGCCATGAGAGTCGCCAAAATCATATTATAGAAATAAGCTTCCTGTTTTTTGCGGCGGATTCGATCCATTCCTTTTTTATCGTTAAGTAATTCAAGTATGACGTTTTTGATTCGGTTTTCCTTGATTACATTTTGGTATTTTTTGAAAAAGGTGTGAATATGATTATAGGAGCATTCACCTATTTTATCTACAGCCGTTGAAATTTCCAAATGTGGGATGGCATCATCATAGTAAAACTTCAGTGCATCCGGATCCAAAGGCCATATTTCCTCTTCTATCATATCATCCAATATCATATATTCAATATCGCCCAAACCGACTATATTCAAAATAGCAACTAAATTATCACTGTAGCGCTGACTGTCTGTAGTGACCGACAAAATCGTCAGCCGGCGAAAAAGAGATTTAGATTGGGGATGTTCAGATTCCCAAGCCAATTTGAAAACATCTGTCTGGTGTGCTTCACAAAAGGACTTGATATCACGATCGTCTTCCAGGCATTTATCAACCAGTAGGCTTGCGACATCCTGTTTTTGGGCCTTTGGCAGATAGGTGACACCTTCCATAACTCCTTTCCATCGAACAGGGTGTGTAAAACGGCGTGTTCCGAATTCGCAATAGTCACGCAACAACCCGACCGCGGCGTCCGGATCGACTTTGCAGATAATACCAGTGGCCAATCGGCCCTCCCGGCTTTTCCATTCAGGCCATTTGGCGCTCATCTTGTTCAGGTTGCCTGATTTTTTTGAAAAACCCTGGCATGATGGTGATATTATCTTAAAAAGCTGTATTAGAAAAAGAGAATCAAAATGATCAAGCATATAACCGATCGATTCAGCAGTAAATAGTTGCGCTTCAATCCGAAGTGCTTTTTCAGGGTCGGTTGCTTGTAAATTTTTAATCCGGGTCAGAACCCACTCTGCCAGGATTTGTTCTCGCATATCAATGTTTTCGATTAATTTTTCCAAATTCATGGAATCATACACTCCTTATCAGTCAATACAAATATTCGTTGTAGGTTCTAAATACTACACCTTTTTTTTTATTCAGGCTTAAATCGTATCTTATTCAAAAATTATGGTTAAATATAAATCCGGAGTACGAAAGTTAAGCGAAGCGGTCTTTTGCAAAGTTATATTGCGAAAGACCGTTCCGTTCCTCTGCTTCACTTAACTTTCGCACTCCATAATTACCATTGAATTTAAATAAGATACCTTAAATCAGACTGAAATCAACAGTTTCATAATTTAAATATTAAGATCGTTTACTCCACTTGATAGTTTTTTTCAAGTCCGTTTCATCAATCAGTGCGTCTGATTTTGGCTGTCAGGCTTGCAATAAAAAAATATCGTTCTATATTACTCCTGAATTAAAACATTTAGCTTTATTATTTTTTCGTTTGAGGATATAATGAAATCTTATCATTTGTATATGGGTTCCATTTTGAGGAATCTGTTACTGATTACGTTAGGTTCAATTATTGTTGGTCTCGGTTTGAAGGCGATCGCTCTGCCCCAGGAATTCATAACCGGCGGAGTTTCCGGTTTAGGCCTTTTGTCATACTATGGGACAGGTTGGGCGACGCCGGGAATATGGAATTTTATTATCAATGTACCTATTTTCATTGTCGGATGGGTGTTTGTCAGCCGTCGCTTTTTCTTATACAGTCTTTACGGAATGGTGGCCCTGTCCCTGTCGATTGACTTGATAAATCTGCAAATACCTATTCATGATCCGATTCTGGCCGTTTTGGCCGCCGGAACTTTAATTGGCGCGGGCGCGGGTATCACGCTGCACTCCTTGGGATCTCAAGGCGGCACCGATATTATCGCGATAATCCTGCATCAAAAATTCAGCTTGAGATTAGGCAGCGTTTACCTGACATTTAATCTTGTTCTGTTCACTTGTAGTTTCAGTGTCCTGACAACAGATTTGGTGCTGTACTCTTTCGCCTTGACCTTTGTGATATCTAATGTGCTTGACTATGTTGTAACGATCTTCAATCAGCGTAAAATGGTCCTGATTATTTCAAAGGCTGCTGACGATATCGCTGATACGATCAATACGCGCTTAAAACGCGGTTCGACTTTTATTAACGGGGTCGGCGCTTTCTCAAAGCAGCCTAGAAAAATAATCTTAACCGTTGTGCATAATCACCAACTCAAGCGGCTTGAAGAAATTATCTTTACATCAGACCCGGACGCTTTTATGATCACCGAAAACACGTTTAACGTTTTGGGCAAAGGGTTTTCCAAGCGCAAAATCTATTAATGCGAGACTCGTATGAAATTCAAACCTTACCAAGCCGTTCTTTTCGATTTGGACGGAACGCTTCTGAATACCTTGGATGATCTGGCCAATACAACCAACCGGGTGCTTGCGGCCAAGGGTTTCCCAACCCATCCGCTAGACGCCTATCGCTATTTTGTCGGAGAGGGCGCGGCCAAACTGATTCTCCGGGCGCTTCCTTCCGGAAAACGTCAGGATGATCATTGTATTCAAGCCTGTATCCAAGCATTTTACGAAGATTATGATCTGAACTGGAACGTCAGCTCCCGTCCATACAGAGGCATCACCGAAATGTTGGATGCTTTGTCGGCCGAAGAAATAAAGATCGCTGTGCTATCCAATAAGCCGGACAAATTCACCCAAAAATGTGTGACTGAATATTTTTCAAAATGGCACTTTGAGGTAGTTTTCGGCGCACGCGAAAATGTACCGCGAAAACCCGATCCGTTCGGAGCGCTTGAAGTGGCAACACTTTTAAATTGCCCCCCTTCCAGATTCATCTATGTCGGCGATACGGCAATTGATATGCTGACAGCCAATGCGGCGGGCATGTTTGCAGTAGGGGTTGAATGGGGCTTTCGACCCGTGGACGAACTGAAAGCCGCCGGTGCCCAATTGATTATAGGGCATCCGTCCGCCATTTTGGATTTATTAGGATCGGGGACGAAATAACTTCCCCATTCCGGAGTGCAAACTTCAGTTTGCAGTGCTGTGACGCAAACTGAAGTTT
>JAOZRC010000180.1 GCA_029940345.1 Desulfobacterales bacterium | reverse complement strand
GAGCGTCCGGTTTGCATTCCCACGCGAAGCGTGGGAACGAGAGCCTCCCCCAAATACGTTATAAACTATAAAAGGCCTTTGCGGTTATACGCCCTTATAAACGCCCCATTTAACACTTTTAATACGGTCCTCTTTTTTAAGCTTATGCACGATGTTGTAAAGCTTTCTTTGTTCAAAGCCGGTTTTTTGTTTCAGGGTGGCAATGCCAACCCCTTTACGGCTCTTTGCGATAATGCCGGCCACCAACTCGGCGGGCGTAGGTGCGGCTCCGCGTTGGGCACCAGTCCGGTTCGCTTTTGGAGATGGTTTTTTGACGGCTTTGGGACTTCGCGCACTTTTGGACGCCAGTGTTTTTCTTTTAGCTGTTTTTGAGGCTGTGGCTGTGGCAGCGGCTTTACGGGGCTTGGCTTTGCGCCGGGTGCGAGCTGTTTTTGAGACTGCTGTTTTAACTGCCTTACCTGTCCTCTTGCGTGATGCTGCTAATTTGGCAGGGGCTTTCTTGGGAATGGCAATCGCCTCATTGTCATCCAGATCAATGCCAAACACATCCGCCAAATCGGCGTCTTCCATCACACGAGAACTCTTTTTCTCCGCCTTTTTGAGCATTTTATCAGTTTTATCCGCCACGGCCTGGGAGACCAGGGCATCCATATCGCCTTTGCGGAGTTTAAAAAACAGACTCGGGTCTTCATCTAACCGCGCGCCCACGCCATACAGAGCAGCGGCAACATGCTTGCACATGGAAGCCCAATCCGGACAACTGCATGAAAAAGCGATCTCCTGAGGCGTTGGAAAAAGCCCCTTGCCTTTGGTTGTAAAAATGTCTTTCAACGCTTTAGGAAATTTGCCGTTCAATAATTTTTGGAGCGAATCGAATTGGCCGGCGCACGCTTCCTTCACATTCGCCCAAGCCGTTTTAGAAATGGCCTTGATCTTAATCGTCACCTTATAAGGTCTGGCGGCAGAGCCTTGGACCAGCGCGTTGACCTCGCCGGGTTTTATTTGCAAATCCAACACGGCGCGATGGCGCACATAGCTGCGTCCTCTTCCGATGCGATTGCTGTAATCGGCATAACGTTCAAGATTTTTATTCCACTCTTTGCCCCACCAGGTGCGGGCAATGGCCGAGCCTTCAATCATAATCGGCCTGATATTCGGATTTTTCTTCTTCAATTGTTTCAATTTGCGCTCGGCTTTGGCTCTTTTTTCCGCCACCGACACATAGGGCGGATAACCGCCGTAGTATCTGCTCATAAACACCCCCATTATTGGAAATCACAAATTACAAAAAACAAAGAACAAATAAATCACCAATACCGTTCGGCATAGATACTCCGTGTTCCGCTAATTATTTGCATTTTAAGATTTGGGATTTATTTGCTATTTGTATTTTGTGGCTACCCACATAAAGCGGGACAGTTGTAGGTTGGGTTGAGGAACGAAACCCAACAACAGCCTGATTTCGTTGGGTTTCGTTCCTCAACCCAACCTACGACTACAATTTAGTGTCCCAGCTTATGTTGGTCGTCTAATTTGTGATTTATTTGCTATTTGTCTTTTGTAATTTGGAATCTATTAGGTCACAGTGTCAATTTAAACATGTCCATCAACTGCTCATTATCCATTTCGGTGATCTGATTTTCGCCGGATGCGGTCACCACCTCTTGCGAGAGGCGTGATTTCTCTTCCAGCATGGCATCAATTTTTTCTTCAATCGTCCCCTTGGTGATAAATTTATGCACCACCACATTTTTTTTCTGCCCGATGCGAAACGCGCGGTCGGTGGCCTGATTTTCAACCGCGGGATTCCACCAGCGGTCAAAATGGATTACATGGTTGGCGCGCGTCAGATTGAGTCCCACGCCGCCGGCCTTGAGAGATAAAACCATAAAGGGAACATAATGATCACTTTGAAACTGTTCAATGATCTTTTTTCTTTTTCCCACAGGTACGCTGCCGTGTATAATCAGTCCGTCGCGTTCAAAGATGGCAGCCAAAAAATTGCACAGCGGCAGGGTGATCTCTTTAAACTGGGTGAACACCAAAACTTTTTCGCGTTTGGCACAAATCGTATCGCAAATTTCGCGCAGACGTTGAAACTTGCCGCTGTGCTTTTCATCGTAATCTCCGGAGCCGAGGTATTGATCCGGATGATTGCAGAGTTGTTTGAATTTCATCAAAGAAGCCAGAATCAGCCCTTTGCGCCGGATGCCCTCCGCATCATCAAGGGTGTCTTTGATTCCCTCGACAATCTCCCGATAAAAAACGATCTGTTTCTTGCTCAAAACGGAATAGGTTTTCATCTCCACCTTATCCGGCAGATCGTCAATCACAGACTTATCGGTTTTAAGACGCCTTAAAATATAGGGGCTGATAATCTTACGCAGCCGGCCATATCCTCCGGGATCGGATTTCAGGTTTTTAATAAACCGGCTGAATTCGGTTTTGGAGCCGAGCAGTCCCGGATTGAGGAAATCGAACAGAGACCATAAATCTCCCAGACGGTTTTCAATCGGCGTTCCGGTCATGACAATCCGGTTGCGCGCTTTTAACGCTTTAATTGATTGGGTCTGTTTGGTTCCCGGATTCTTAATGGCTTGAGCTTCATCCAGAATGACATACGCCCAGGTATAGGACTTGATCCACTCATATTTACGCACCAGGGTGTAGGTGGTGATCACCAGATCAAGGGCGTTTAACGTCTTTTTATCTCTATCGGCCAGCACTTTTTGAGGGTGTATGGCCGGATGGGCAACAAAATAGTTCAACTTTGGGAAAAAGCACTCGATTTCGCTGCACCAATTGGCAATCAGAGACGCCGGTATTACCAGCAGGCTGGCCTTTTTGTTTTTAGCGGTGCGAATGACGCTCAAAAAGCCTAACAGTTGAATCGTTTTGCCCAATCCCATGTCATCCGCCAGGCAGGCCCCAAATTGCAGGGAATGTAAAAACGCCAGCCAGTTTAACCCTTTTTGTTGGTATTCTCTGAGATTCGCCTTGAAACCGCGTCCTGCTTTAGCCGTAGCGGTCAATTCCGGATGACACAATTTCTGAATCACTGTTTTCAACCAGTCGCCATGCGATATGGAGGCGTCCACCTTATCTTGCGAGGCTCCCAGGAACTGTTCCGGATTCAGTTGCATCCGTAGCGCCTCGCGAATGCTGAACCCTTCGTCATCCATCATCTCCCTGGCTTTGGCGTATGCGTCAAGCGTCTGTTTCAGTTTTTCCGGGTCTACGGCCACCCATTTGTTTTTAATAAAAGCCAACCCCTCCGATTCTGCCAGCAATTGGCGCGCCTCGGCTTCGGTGATGCGGACATCTCCTAACATAAGATGGGCGTTAAAACTCAAAATGGCATCCATATTGACAAAAGAGGGCGGCGTGTCACCCAAGCTGACCTTCATTTGGAGCGTTGATGCACTGCCTTTCCACCAGTTGGGAATGCGGCATAAAATACCCGCGTCTTCGTAAATCGGAATCTCATTTAAAAAAGTGAACGCTTCACCGGCAGACCAGGCCAAGGGGTGAAACAATTCGCCGGTCAGGCTCAATTCAGCCACTAAATCGCTGTGTCTTTCGGCTGCGCGAACAGTGGCCAACAATTCCAGCAGCTTGGCCTTGTCATCGGCGTATTCTTTTAAAGCGTTTTTCAGTGGCAGATGTTTGGATTGGCCCTCGCGGTTCAATGCGGTGGAATAGGTGGCCAGAAAGGCGAAGGGCCTGGCTCCGTTTTTATTTTCCACCAGATGAAAAAACACCCGGCCCACCAAGTGAATGTCAGGACTGAGCGTTTTGACAAAGGACGCCACAGTTCCGTCATATTCACGGATCGCAGCGGTGTAAGCCTGATTTAGCCCCGCCCATAAGTCGCCAAGCAGATCGCGGTTCAAGTATTCGGCGCCGGTCATCATTGGCGCTCGTTCTAATGTCCGGTCAAGTTCCGCCGGCGTAACAGGGATTACAACCGTATCGCGCAGTTGTTCGAGATCAGGCGTGTGAGTCAATTTACGTGCAAAAAGGGACGTAAAATCGCGCAAGTAGGTCATGGAAGGCGATAGCGGAACCTTGCGATCACAAAATCCCAGAAACAGCAGCCAGCTCTCTTGCGCTTTGGTGAAGCGCTTTTCAATTTCAGACTGCATCAGCGCACTGCTATTGGAAAGGGGCCTCTTTTGCGCCTCGGTCCATTCAAGCCGGAGCGTCCCGCCAGGCATAACAACAACATTTAGATTCTGGTTCATAACTGATTTTTAAGCCCTTTCGTACACGTTCTTGAAATACATCATGCTAAATTTTATTCCGTATATAAGACTGGGAAAGGGGCTGTTTCTTGTCGGCATACGCTTTAGCATTCTCATAAATATCATCAATCGTCATGCCTTGAAACAATTTTTCTTGTAGGGCGAGATAGTTTTTCGGCTCATGACTAATTTGCGATAAAAACCGAACAGTATCCACTTCACCAAGTTCACGAAATAAAATGTGCAATCCTTTCTGGTGAAGTGTGACATCACTGAGATTGGGCATGGTGTGTCTCCTTTGAATGCAAAATATAATCAATTGGGTTGATCAGTTTCAGGCTGATTGGCAGTATTTTTTTTTATTCAGCATCTATATCTATAGAGAAAAAGCTTACCGAAGAATACATTAAAAATATTTTCAAATCAATATTTTTTTAAAACGGAATCCCTTCAAATACTGGTATGCATCATTATTTTTTTGACATTTACACACTGATTTAGTAAAATTATTTCAATCTGAATATTGGATAAAGATAACTTCTGATTATAACGGATCAGGCACCGGAGAAACAACCCAATGAATAAAAAATCACTTTCCGAACGCGATATCTGCACCAAATATATCACGCCCGCCCTTGAACGGGCCGGCTGGGATAAAATGGAGCAGATCAGGGAGGAAGTCACGTTTACGGATGGCCGGGTGATTATCAGGGGCAAACTGGTGGCGCGCGGCAAAGCCAAACGGGCGGATTACATTCTCTTTTTCAAACCTGATATCCCGCTGGCCGTTATCGAAGCCAAAGCCAACCAACATTCCGTGGGCAGCGGCATGATGCAGGCGTTAACATACGGCAAAATCCTGGACATCCCTTTTGTTTACAGTTCCAATGGCGACGCTTTCCTGGAACATGACCGCACTAAATCCTCGGGCAAGCCCGAAAAGGAGACCGGACCCGAAAAGGAAATCGGATTGGACGCTTTCCCGTCGCCCGCCCGGTTATGGCAAAAATATTGCCAGGCCAAGGGGTTTGATGATTCCCATAAACGCATCATCACCCAGGACTACTATTTTGACGCCGGCGGCAAAAAACCGCGCTATTATCAACGCGTGGCCATTAACCGTACTGTCGAAGCCATCGCCCGCGGGCAAAACCGGATTCTGCTGGTCATGGCCACTGGCACGGGCAAAACCTTCACCGCCTTTCAAATTATTTACCGCTTGTGGAAAGCACGCACCAAAAAGCGGATTCTTTTTTTAGCCGACCGCAATATCCTGATTGATCAGACCCGTGTGAATGATTTCAAACCGTTCGGCGCCGCCATGACCAAGATCAAACACCGCCTGATTGATAAATCTTATGAAATTTATCTGGCACTTTATCAGGCGGTCACCGGCCCCGAAGAGAATCAGAATATTTACCGGGAGTTCACACCCGAATTTTTTGATCTGATCATCATCGACGAATGCCACCGCGGCAGCGCCAAAGAAGATTCGGTCTGGCGCGCTATCCTGGAATATTTTCATTCCGCGGCGCAAATCGGCCTGACCGCAACTCCCAAGGAAACCGAATATATTTCCAATATTGATTATTTCGGCCCGCCGGTTTACACTTATTCTTTAAAGCAGGGCATTGAGGACGGCTTCCTGGCGCCCTACAAGGTGATCCGCATTGATCTGGATAAAGATTTAACCGGATGGCGTCCCGAAAAGGACAAAAAAGACAAATACGGCCAGGCCGTTGAAGACCGCATTTACAATCAGACAGATTTCGACCGCACTCTGGTGTTAGAGAAACGCACCGAACGGGTGGCTCAGAAAACATCGGAATTTTTAAAAGCCACGGGCCGGTTTGATAAAACCATTCTCTTTTGTGAAGATATCGACCACGCCGAACGCATGCGCCAGGCGCTCTGCAATGCCAATGCCGCTGCGGTGTCCGAAAATTACCGCTATGTCATGCGCATCACCGGCGACAATGAAGAAGGCAAGGCCGAAATCGACAATTTTATCGACCCTGAAAGCCGTTATCCGGTGATCGTTACCACCTCGAAACTGTTAACCACGGGTGTTGACGCCCAGACCTGCAAACTGATCGGGCTGGATCGCGTCATCAAATCCATGACCGAGTTCAAACAAATTATCGGCCGCGGCACACGTATCTGTGCGGATTTCAATAAGTTCTTTTTTACCATCATGGATTTTAAAAAAGCCACCGAACTGTTTGCCGACCCGGATTTTGATGGCGACCCGGTTCATATTTACGAGCCAGGCCCGGATGACCCCGTTGTCCCGCCTGATGACAGCAACGAAGATTTCGAAGATGTGAACGGCGATGATGGCAACAACGTCGACCTGACGGATGATTCGTCAGGAGGACGCGTCAAATATGTCATTGATGATGTCGAGGTGTTCGTTGTGGCGGAACGGGTCCAGTATTACGGCAAAGACGGCAAACTGATCACCGAATCCTTAAAAGACTACACCCGCAAAACGGTTCTTAAAGAGTTTGCTTCCCTGGATCATTTTCTGAAGAGCTGGAACCAAGCTGACCGGAAAAAAGCCATTATCGCCGAACTTGAAGAAGCGGGCGTTTTGTTCCATCCTCTGGCCGAAGCGGTGGGGCGGAATTTCGGCCCGTTTGACCTGATTTGCCACGTTGTCTATGATCAACCGCCGCTGACCCGTCAAGAGCGTGCCATGAACGTCAAAAAACGCAACTATTTCACCCAATACGGGGACAAAGCCCGCATTGTTTTAAACGCAATTTTGGATAAATACGCCGACCAGGGCATTGAAAATATTGAGAGCTTGAATGTGTTAAAACTTCAACCGATATGCCGTCATGGAACTGTTGTTGAAATTATCAACAGCTTTGGCGGCAAGAAACAATATCACAAGGCGTTGAAGGAGTTGGAAGAGCGGCTTTATCAGGCCGCCTGAAATTTTTCTTTCCTTCCAATGCTCTGGCGTTGGAACGAGATCAAAATCCTAAAATCATTCAATCCGATAAATCCTAATTCAGACAATGGTAACAGCCAATCACTGTCTGAATTAGGATTTGTAGGATTAGCGGATTATAGGATGAACTTAATCTGAATTAGGATTTGCAGGATTAACAGATTATAGGATGAAATTAATCAGCCAAGTAAATCATCACAAAATGCTGTAAATTAAACGATTTACTAAATTGAAAGAATCAGGCCAACGGCTTGATAAAAAAGCTCGTTCCAACGCCGGAGCGTTGGAACAAGAAAAGGAAACAACCCCCTATGAGCATCAGCACCACTATTAAAAGCATTCAGGATATCATGCGCAAAGACGTGGGCGTGGACGGCGACGCCCAACGCATCAGCCAAATCGTGTGGATGATTTTTCTGAAAATCTTTGACGACCGCGAGATGGAAAATGAACTGACCGACGACGATTACATCAGCCCGATTCCGGAAAAATTCAGGTGGCGCAACTGGGCGGCCAACCCGGAAGGCATCACCGGCGAGGAACTGCTTGAGTTTGTGAATAACGAACTGTTCAAAACCCTGAAAAATTTGTCCGTCAAAACCGATTCCGACCGGCGCGCCCTGCTGGTGAGAGGTCTTTTTGAAGACGCTTATAATTACATGAAATCCGGCACGCTCATCCGGCAGGTGGTCAACAAAATCAATGCGATTGACTTCAACCGCTCCCAGGACCGGCACCTGTTTAACGATATTTATGAAAAAATCCTCAAAGACCTGCAAAGCGCGGGCAATTCCGGCGAATATTACACACCCCGCGCCGTCACCCAGTTTATGGTGGATATGACTCATCCGCAATTAGGCGAAAAAATCCTTGACCCGGCTTGCGGCACCGGCGGCTTTTTAGTGTGCCCCATTGAAAATATCCGCAACAAATATGTGAAAAACGTAAATGATGAACTGCTTTTACAACAATCGATCACCGGCGTTGAAAAAAAGGCGCTGCCTCATCTGTTATGCACCACCAATATGATGCTGCATCAGATCGACGTGCCGCTTCAAATCAGACATGACAACACCTTGTCGCGGCCCTTGCGCAATTACGGCCCCAAAGACCGGGTGGATGTGATCGTGACCAATCCGCCGTTTGGCGGTATGGAAGAGGACGGCATTGAAACCAATTTTCCCAAAGCGTTGCGCACCCGTGAAACCGCCGACCTTTTCCTGGTGCTGATTATGCACCTTCTGAAAGATGGCGGACGCGCCGCCATCGTGCTGCCCGACGGCACCCTGTTTGGCGAAGGCGTTAAAACGCGCATCAAAGAAAAACTGCTCGCCGAGTGTGACCTCCACACCATCGTAAGGCTCCCCAATGGCGTGTTCAGTCCTTACACCGGTATCAAAACCAACCTGTTGTTTTTCACCAAAGGCAAACCCACTAAGGTAACCTGGTTTTACGAGCATCCCTATCCGCCGGGCGTCAAAAATTACAACAAAACCAAACCCATGCGTATTGAAGAGTTTAAACCGCAAAAGCGCTGGTGGCCCAAGCGCAAGGAAAATGAGTTTGCGTGGAAAGTTCCGGTCAAAGCGATCAAGGCCGGCAATTACAATCTGGATATCAAAAACCCGAATACAATCAAACCGGAAAATGGTGATCCGGATAAGCTGCTGGCGCAATACAAAAAGCTACTGAATGAAATCGGACAGACGCGGGATGCCTTGAAAAAGGAGCTTTGCGATGCTTTGGGAGGCGATGGCGCATGAATTTGAATCTGTTGTCAGACAATTTTGAGATGCTGGCCGATGCACCTGATGGTGTTCCGAAATTGCGGGAGATGATATTGCAACTGGCGGTACAGGGGAAGCTTCTTCCTCAAAATCCAGATGATGAACCAATTTCTTCTGTTTTAGGTGAGATTGAAAAAGAAAAAGAAAATTTATTTAAAATAAGAAAAGTAAAATTGCGAAATATAAAGGAAA
>JAOZRC010000179.1 GCA_029940345.1 Desulfobacterales bacterium | reverse complement strand
AGCGAATAATGCCGGAGGGCATGATAATATTACCGTTGTTTTAATTGGAATCCTCTGATCCCGCAAGCGAAACGGCGTGATAATTTGTCCCCTTTTCGTTGCTAATGGTTAAAAAAGTATGCTTGGAAAAGGGGATGCTTTTAAGTGGCTGTTCTATTCAAAACCATCTATACTCGCGAAGGCCATAATTGGTGATTTTATAATTGATCAATACCTTAATTCATAGGCGTAAGACATATTTCAAAATCACCAATTATGACCGTGCCAAGTATAATAGCTTTTGGGTTTCAGCCAGACGGTTGTTGATTGCTTGATCATTAGGTTTTAATTTTTTGAGCAATTTCAACGCTTTTTGCTGTTGCTGAAGAATATCTTTGTTTATATTGCTTTTCGATTTTTTCTCAAGAGAGAGTGCGATCTTTGAGAGAATCTCATTTTTCTCCAATTTTTTATATTGCATGCATGTTGGGCAACGGTAACTAAAGCACTTTTCGAAAGTTGAAAGTGTTTGGGACAATTTCTGCTTTTCATACCATTTTTTAGCTTTTTCAAAGTAGGCTTTATGAAGATATTCAATGGCAATGCCATTATCCCTTTGCAAACTTTTAACTTCCTGAAACACATGAATGGCTTCATCATATTGAGCCTTGTCGAACAAAAAGCCGCCATTTTTAATCATTCCGCCTAAAGTCGCTTCTTCCATTTTTTGCATTACATCCAGATAATCCGCATCTTTTTGTATCACTAAATCAAATTCATATTTGGCTTCAGCAAACAATCCCTTATCAAAATATTCGACGCCTTGGTTATAATGATCATGCTTATAAGTTTCCTCGGTATCATCAGGTGTCAGTGTCGGTGTCGTAATAACGGGTGGAGTGATTTCTGGGGGTACCGGTGGAAAGATGGGGTAATATGTATTGTTTTTGCATTGTATTACCGGAAATCGAATCCGCTGGCCTCTTTTTAAATCATTTGGATTAATTCGGTTATATTCAACGATTGCGTGAACAAGTTTAAAGTGACCGGTTCGTCCATAGATGCGTTTGCATAATGCCCCCAGTTCATCACCTTTTTTAACAATATGTTTATATTCTTTTCCTTTTAGAAATTTGCATTTCGTTCGATATGGCGGGGGAGGCGTCGGTTTTGGCGGCACAGGTTGCTGCTTGCAATAGTGGATTTTCCGTTTCAGTTCGTTTGACTTGGGATGATCGTTCCTTATCTCAAAGGCATTATCTATCATTTTTCGAGCTTTGTTGCATTTCCCTTGGTTTATATAAGAAATGGCCGTATTAATATGGTTTTCAGCCTGATTCATCTTTTCACTAATACGGGATATATTTGCTTGTGTTTCTTTTTTCTTTTTTGCATAGATATCGGCAGCAGCTTTATAAAAATAAAGCGCTTTTGCCAGATCTTTGTTTTTTTCGGATATGGTGGCGCGATTGATATTTTCTTCCGCGGTAAGGTCAGGAGAAGCCAGTGTAGTCTTTCTATTTTGATCTATTGTCTCGCATCCGCTAGAATGAATAAGCACACCAATTATCGCGATATGCAGCCCATTAATAAATCGTTTTCTCATAGTAACCTCCTGTTTTCCTGGTTGTTTGTTAACTGCATCTTAGCTATCCAAAATCTAAAAAGTAAGGAATCGTAGCTAAAATCTCTAACTGCCAGATATTTTATCCAATGTCAGTTTGATCAAGAGCACCATATTTTTATGAACATAGTCATTCGTACTCTGATCTTTTTTACCAATATCTTTAAAATAGCGATTGCAAATTTTCCTGGCGCTGTCATCATAAGAGGCTGTGTAGCCCTGTTTCACGCTTTTGTCACTATTCTGAGACACCTTGGCGCAATCATAATCCCGGCGGCCGTGGGCCCAGTTAATGATATGGGCGTAGTAGAGCAAGGTGCGGTCCAGTAACACATATAAAAATTGAATATTGGTGTTCGGTCCTACAATCACCTGCCATCCACCCAACTTTAAACCGACCACTTTGGCTTTGGTCATCCGTTCGCCACCGAAAAAAGCTGAACCGGCGCCTGCCGCACTGCCGATGGCCGTGAAGATGCCGAAGGTCAGGCCGGCCGCGGCCACATCCAGCGCGGCTCCCAAAGCGCCGCCGGTTATAGCTGCCGCCATCGTCAATTGTCCCGGATTGAGGCCTAACAACTGCCATGTGCGGCTGCTGAATAAGTCATCGTTCAGAATTGATTGGGCTGGCAGCTCATAGTTGAAAATATTGTGTTTAAATAATTTCCTGATCTTGAAATGGACTTTTTGCTCAATTTTACCGATTTCGATTTTATACCGCTCTGTCAGCTTATCACGCACCGATTCCATCTGGGATTTGGATGTGCAATTTTTTTTAATTTGATACGTCACACAGTTTTGCAACAATTCGCATATCAGTTCGGTCGATCGCAGGTTGCGCCGCTCCCAATCACGTTTAAAGGCGCGAATCACCTTTTCTAAAGAGGGCTGCCAGACTTGCTCAACGCTCTTGAGGCTGTCTAAAAGCGCGATGCGTTCCGAGTAAGTCGCTTTTTGGGCGTTAAACACACGAATGGAATTAAAATGCTTGATAAACTCGCTTTTCCAGATATCCAGATAAAGGGTTTCATCTTCTTTGCAGTTGATAATCGCCATGCGCGGGCGGCCGGTGAGCCGCAGAAGCTCCATTTCAGCCTTATCGGCCTTTCGCAAAGGGCGCGAACCATCAACAACGTAAATAATGCCGGCGCCATCGGCAATCGGTTTAAGCAAATGACATTCATCCCTGAAATCCGGATTGTTCCGGTGTGTATCAAGAAAGGTCTTCAGCATCTGTTCATCGGAGCCTTTAAAGGCTTTCATCCAGGCCAGCGCCTTTTTGGGTGCCTGAAAACCGGGGGTGTCAATGAAGCGTATAACCTCCTCCCCATCAATCATAACCGGAAACACACGGCATTCAACCGTTTCCCCCGGAATTTGACTGATTCGCACGCTATCGTCTTCGGAGAGCGTCGATACGACTGTGGATTTACCTTCGTTGGGATGGCCGACAATCGCAAATTCGGGAATTATAAACTCTTCTGTCATCGTTTTGTTTCCTTATTTGTCCTGTTTCAGCTTTTCCAAGCGCAAATACGGGTCTCCGATACGGCTGATTTTTTGCTCCCATATCTTATAATCTTCGGTTTTCACGGAAGTAAAAACGGTCTCAGCCGCCGGTTTGCCGATCAGGGCGATAATAATTTTGGCTTTGGCTCCGGCGATTTCTCTTATTTTGCGGATAAACAGAAGGGTTTCGCGAATGGGCGGCTGCCAGGCTTCCTGTAAAAACATTATTTTGGCAGTGCCATTTGTATCGACAAGCTTCTCTAAAACAGCCAAATCAGCCAAAGCATCTGCTTCGACTTCGAATTTCAGCCCCAAATCATATCCGAATGCCGTTTTAATGTTCAGGCTTAATTCTCTATCCTTAACCGCATCAAAGATGTCATCGGGTATAAGCGCTACCACTGTGTTAGCGACGTTGTTATCATTCGGGTCGCTGTGTTCCGGATTGGGCGGCATTCCTGCTGCACTGTTTTGCAGTAAAAAAGAATTATCAGAAACCACCTTATCCGTCTGACCGCCAGTCTCTAACACCGGGGTGGTTAGCCGCTGCATCAGACGATCACAGTCGGTATGATCAAAGGTCTGCTGGCGCAGTCTCCGTTTCTGAATGGCAATTCCGGTTATCAAAAGCAAAATACGCGGCAGAAGCCCATACACACACACGGCCATGCATAAAAACGGCCACCATGACACCAGATCCTGGGTTGCCAGATGATAGATGCCGTCTTTCAACACCATGTGGCTGCCTTCAATCTGTTCAATCGTCGGATGTGCGATTCCGGCAGGGATAAACCATGACCAGGGCAAGGCAATCAATTTGACAGCCTTAAACACGGCCAGCGAACTGATCTGGATCGTGGATTGCCAGCCAAACGCCAAATCGGCGCCTATAATTCGTAAAAAAGTCGCCGCCAACACGCCCAGGTTAAACCCCACTCCGACCGTTTGACCGATGATAAAAAACGGCCAGAAAAAAACGGAACCGTAAATTGTGCGCTGTCGACGCGCCAGGCCAAGCGTGGCCTGAACCTGGTCGCGTTGCTTGGCGCTTAGCTTTTTCAGTGTTTTTTCCCTGAACCATAACACGGTTTTTATGGTTATACGACTTAGCAGACTGTAAACGAAAGAGCTGTTTTCAAATAAGCGGGATTGCTTGCGCAAATAGAAACCAAATAACAAGATAAGAATCAGTCCCATCTGGGCAAGAACCAACACCCCAAGGAAGACAGACACATTCAACGGTTCAGAGCCTTTGTAGGTCAGCAAGGAAAAGGTCAGCCCCACGCCACTCAAAGATGCGATGACAAACGCGAGATAGCATAGAAGTCGCCGTACTTCTACAAAAGCATCGCCTGGTAAAATCACCTCGGATCCCCGAGCTTTTTTTTCAATGGTGCGGCGTTTATCCAGCCATGCTTTGATTATTCTTTTGGGGGTGTCACCGGTTAAGGTTTCCGAAGAAAACGTGTCCTTCGGAATAGTGGGTAAGATCGCACTAAGATAGATTTCGCGATCACGCCGCATTAAATTCTTATCGTCTTCCCGGTTATCAAGTTCAAAAAAATATTCGAGATCAATCAGATCTTTGATTTGCCAATCCGTTTGCATTGATATTTGCTCATTTTGGCCAGCTTGTGTAATTGTTGTGATATTGTTAATTTTGATCGTTTATCCGTTTATTTACATTTTAAGCACAGATTTACTTGAGTTCAAAGCATTTTTTTTGTATGAACTGATTTTAAAGCGCATAATACGTAATTGTAACCAAACAGTTTCCCTAGCCGGATTGAAAATTTCGGCCAACAGGCTGCCAGGTAAGATGACGGTCAGGTGATGGAAACATACGCAGGCTTGTACTTAACCCACTATGTTCCCGATCATCAGCACGAAGCGGAAAATTCCTTTGCCCAAATGATTGATATCAGCGTCGGAAAAACCGGATCGCTAAATGTTAAGTTTTTTTCGTGTCATTTCGTGTTTTTCGTGGTTTAATTGAAATGGTCGAAGTCGGAATCAAGCCCTATTATACAATATAAGAGGTTATATGAGCATCAACGGATCTGAAAACGGACTACAAGTGAAGTTCAAGGCAATTTTATCAAAAACACTGATCATGGGAATGATCATCTGGCTGATTGCTATGATTATAGGGACAGTGATCTGCTTTAATGTTTCCGAAAAAGCCAGACAGGCTTTTTATAGTCGTGGTATTGCCGTAATACATGAAATGGGCAATAAAAACCGCATGGCGTTGCTTGATTATAATGCCGGATTAGTGGAACCGTCAGCCTTTTCAATTGATATCGCTGAAAAAGCATACGAAAATGAAAATACACTTGAATTCGCCGCCATTCTTGATCCCGAAAATAAAATCCTGGTTCACACCGACGCCGCATTAATCGACAGTATCATCAAACCCATCCGAAATTCCAAAAAAATCGGTACACCCAGCGACATTCAGATTGAATCCGGAAACTTAACCGACAAACTGAAAATCGTGGGATTTTCTTATGATGTTATGGTTTCCAGCGCCAGAGTCGGTAAAGTATATATGGCGTTGAATACATCCGTTATGAACCGCATTCTTTTGAAATATAAGCTTATTCTTGGCATTAGCGCCATTATCGGATTATTGTCACTCTTATTCATCATTTTACTGAAAACGCGTAAACCCACTGGTGGCAAAATGATCGGGCCTTACCGGGTTAAAACCGAATTTGCCGAAAACGGGGTGATTGCGCGGGGAGGCATGGCGGAGTTGATTCTAGGGGAAATTAAACGGGGGCAGTTCGTCAAATGGGTCGCTATCAAACGCATCCTGCCCGCACTGATTCAAAACTCCACCGAATATGTCAAACTGTTCAGTCGTGAAGCACAATTGGCTGTTCAACTGGATGATCATCCCAACATCGTTAAAACTTTGGATTATTATGAGGAACACCACGCCATCGTTATGGAGTACATTGAAGGTAAAAACCTGGCGGATATATTTAGTACGCTCAATTGTCCTCTCACGGTTGATCAGTCGGTGTTTATCGTCTTGCAAGTCGCCAACGGTTTACAATACGCGCACACCAAATCAGATCGCGAAACCAGTCTGCCGCTCAACATTATCCATCGGGATATTAAGCCAAGCAATATCCTGATATCATACAAGGGCCAGGTTAAAATTAGCGATTTCGGTATTGCCAGCGCCCTTGCGGATCCCGAAGGGACGATTGCGGTCGGCGGCATCAAAGGCACGCTATCCTATATGTCTCCCGAACAGGCGCGCGAAGAATATGTCAACAATCAATCGGATATCTATTCCCTGGGACTTATTTTTCATCAAATGCTGGTGGGTAAAAAAGTACATGGTTTTGGAAGCGACACCAGCACAATGCGGGCAATTATGATCGTCACGGAAAGCGTTATCGATCCGATCAATAGCCTGCGTCCCGATCTACCGGATGAGTTGAATGTGATTGTAATGAAATGCCTGGCCAAAGAAAAAAAAGATCGCTATTTTAGCGCTCGTGAGCTGATTCAAGATTTGACGCGTCTGAAAAAACAATCCAATATCATTTATGATTCGTCGGACATGGCGGATTTTATGAAAAAATATTTCAAACAGGATGAAATGAACGATTTTGATAATACGGCGTTGGATGCGTCGACTGTGGTTGAATAATTGCAGTTAAAAGCCGGTAGCATAATTCTGTAAAATAAGTAGAAGGGGAAATGGTGCGATATAAAAATATAATTAAATCTACAATTATCTTGTCCCTCTCAGTTAGCCTTTTTATCAATCAAGCAGTGGCGATTGGCGATCATGAGGAACAATCAATATTCGAAATTACAATACAATCTGGTGATACATTGGCAAGCATTTGTCGCCAGTATTACGGTACATTTAATAAGGACATACTTGCAAAATTATTACAGGCCAATCCCTTCATCTCAAATCCCAATCGTATTTATAGCGGAAAAAGGCTATACCTTCCTTCCGTAAGTTTTAAATCATCATTAAAATCGTATTCATCCGTTTTAAAAAAAAGCAATAGAAAATCGTTTTCATTGGATAATTCAAGAGAGACAGCAATACCTTCAAGACAGAATTTTTCAACCGTATATCCTCCTTTGTCGCAAGGTTCTCTTGATTACTTTAAATGGACAGATGATAATACCGCTATTATTAAAGGTCGTGTCAGAACAGATGCTGATTGCCGTTTTTTTGTTTATGTGCCCGGTGATTTAGAATATGAACAAATGGGTTTTAAAATAGAGGATGACGGCGTTTTTCAAACAAGAGCGGTCATCGGTCGTAAAGGGAGAGATTACGGTAAAAAATTTATTCTTAAAGTGGTTATGTTTAATGAACACAATGAGCGTATCGGTGATATAAGAAGAACAATCATACGCCAGCGGCATAAAAATGACGAGGTTGTTTGGTCATATAGTGAATCTGACAGAGACATATTTATTCCAGGCCCCATCGGATGGTCGGGCGTTGAACGTTGGATTGATATCCAGAAATTGGATGCTTCCCAAACTGATAATTATGATTTTCAAGTGCCAAAAGGAATTATGGTTGCTAATTACCGTTATAGCACGTATAATCCCGATGAAAAATATCTGAGTCGGTATGGTCGCGTTACGCTTTACGGAAGTTCATGTCTTGCCAAAGCATTATTGTTTGAAAATAAAATTGACGAAGCTGAAAAAATTTTACGGGTGTGGGCTGGCCAAATAGAGCCAGACGGTAAAATTCCGCGGAGTGCCAATGTAATCGGAGATAATTATATTTCTCCTGATGTCAGAACCGGCGAAGTAGCTCATTTTCTGGGCGCTATGGTTGCGGCCAAAAAAATAGCGGCGTCTGAAGAATGGGATGGAGCGATTAAAAAAATTGTATATCAATACCTCAAACCGCTAATGAATAAAGAAACCGGCCTGGTGTATGGTGGATATAATGGCCAGGGAAGTGATGGTTACAGTAAACCGCACAGTTATAAGATGCTGAAATGGTGTTCAGCGGAACATAATTTTGACGTTTTCCAAGCGCTGACTCTTATATCGCACGTTTTTAACGGTTCTCAATTTGGCTTGGAATGCAATAATATAGCCTCAATTGTTGCCAAAGGCATTGATTCCTATCTTTGGGATAGTGCTTTAGGAACTTTCAACCGGGGCTGGCGTGAAAATTTGGGCATTGATCGGGCCAAGGCGTTAGACTGTTCTTCTTGGGGCGCGCTCTATTTGTTGAGGCAGGCCAAACTAAACAAAATACGCAAAAATCTGGCTGATAGCAAACGATACATCGCCAAAGCCCGTCGGTGTTTGAATTATGCAAACCGGAATTTTAAAACGAATTGGTTTTTTAAAACTCCTGATGGTAAAACCGGTGTGATACAAGGCTATCGACCATACCATGGAAAAATTGATGATTTGATATGGGAAGATGGAAAAAATGCGGGTGCAATGATAGATTGGGATGCCATGAATTCAATGGTCTGGTCTGAAGGAACGCTGGGTGTGGCTATGGCCTGGGAAGAACTTGCCGGGCTGACAGACAATATTGAGGCGCGAAAGTATGCCCAGCTTTTGTACCGGCAAATGTTAAAATTACAATCCCTCAGTGATCAGGGTGGCGTATTATACAGCACCGAGCAAATTAAAGGCCACTTTACAATGGGTGAAGAATTGGCATCATTGAGTTGGCTGGCTTATGTGGCATCACTTAATAAAAAAATTAATACGAATAAAAAAGATATTATATGGTGGATGCCTTGGTGACAAATATTTTTATATTCAGAGGAGGTGATGGCAAATTTAGTACCAAGTCAAAGCGATAAATCTAATTGATGTTTTTTGCAAAAAGTGACTTTTACAAATTGAAAGGAGAAAGGTTATGAAAAATGGTTGTTGTAAATTCTTTTTATTAAAATCGAAACATGTAACAAAGTGTCTGACACTTATAGCTGTTATTGGGGTAATTATTTGCGGAATTTGTTTCCCTATTTATGCATTAAGTCCGGGTGAACCAGCTATTCAACTCCTTAAAGATCGTGCTCTGACTGTATTGCGTGAT
>JAOZRC010000178.1 GCA_029940345.1 Desulfobacterales bacterium | reverse complement strand
ATCTTCCAAATCCAGATTGAACTCATTAGGACTTTCGGCAATTTCTTCGCCGCTTTGGTACAAATCAATTTCCTCGGGGTCGTCAGTCATTTCCTCGTCTACCCGATCCGAATCGAACTTATCGACGATTTCGACAATTTGGTCATCCTCCAAATCCGGATCTGACTCATCAAGGCTTTCGGTAATTTCTTCACCGTCCTGATACAAATCAATTTCATCGGCAGATTCGGTAATTTCAGCATCTTCCAAATCCGGATCGAACTCATCAAGGCTTTCGGTAATTTCTTCACTGTCCTGATATAAATCAATTTTATCGGCGTCATCAGTAATTTCCTTGTCTACCGGATCCGAATCGAACTCATCAACAACTTCGGCAACTTCTTCCTCTTTCTGATACAAATCAATTTCATCGGCAGATTCGGTAATTTCGGCATCTTCCAAATTCGGATCGAGCTCATCAAGGCTTTCGGTAATTTCTTCACCGCTTTGATATAAATTAATTTCTTCGGGGTTGCCAGTAATTTCCTCGTCTACCAGATCCGAATCGAACTCATCAACAACTTCGGCAGCTTCGGCAATTTCGTCATCTTCTATAACCAGATCAAATTCATCGGGGCTTTCGGTAATTTCTTCATCGTTCTGATACAAATCAATTTCATCGAAGGAATCAGCATTTTCTATCTCTTCCTGATCCAGGTCGAAATCATTGATGCTTTTGATACTTTTTGTATTATCCTCATCGAAATCAATTACGTCATCGTCATCGGTAATTTCGTCATCATATTGATACAAATCAAAATCATCAGCCGCTGTTGCAATAGCGTCTGCTTCCAAATCAAGGTCGTATTCATCCGTGTCCTCCGTAATTTCAGCAGTTTCCAAATCCGGATCCCTCTCCTCGGTTGTTTCCGCGATTTTCACTCCTTCTTCATCCAAATCAAATTCATCCTCGGAAATAGCGAACAGACTTGCTTCTTCACTGAGTACAGACCCATCATCGAAAGCATCCGTTTGGCCAATTTCTTCATCTGTATCTGAATCAATTTGGTCTGTATTGGCGTCTCTATCTGACAATTCTGCCTGGACCGCAATTTCGCCGGCCTCTTCGTCAAGTACAGAGTCATTTTTAGAAAAGTTGGTAGGTTCTGCATTAATACTTGCTATATTTTCTTCCGCCGCATCAGTCCCGGCAGAGCTGGCTTGCAGTTGAGGAAAAAGTTTAATAATGTTATTGATTCGAGGGTTAATTTTAGTTTCAATATAATCTTGCCAATCAAGCCCCTCACCCGGATGTCCCGCTTCCAAAACGGTATGAAGCTCTTCGGTCCATTTTTCATAATAATCAGCCAGTTTTTCATAGCCCATATAATTTGCGGAGGAGTAAAGACCTTGGATACAATCTATATATTTTTCCAACAAAGGCCCTACCTGATTATCAGAATGAAGCATCTGACCTGCAACTTGGCGCAAGCTGACAATACTTTCCTGTAATTGCTCCAAAAAAATATCAAATAACTCTTCATCATACTCTTCATCATATTCATCATCGAAAAGATCATCACTATCTTGCTCAACAACGACTTCTTCATCGGTATAACCATCTTCCGCAATCATCCTGTCATCTTCCGCACTATCAACATTTTCGGATTCTTCACTTAAATCTCGAATGGCATCACTTAAATCATCCATTTCGGGTTCTACCGTCAAAGTCTGCTCCATTTCCCCAATCAGAATCGCTATTCGGTTCGAAACGGCGGAAATGAGCTGAATCGCTTTGATATCGGGCGTCCGTTCCTCTTGACGCATTTTCAACAGAAAAGTTTCAAGCTGCGTGGAGAGTGTCGCAATGCGATCAATCCCTATAAAATCTGCTGCTCCTTTAATTGTATGGATAGCTCTGAAAAGCTCATTAAAAGCTTCCGTATTCCCAGGATCATTTTCTATCAAGCCCAGATTCATTTCCATTTCTTCCAAATATTCTTTTGCTTCGGAGATAAAATCCTCAAGTATTTCGGAATCATCAGATGTTTCCGAAATTTCTTCCGGTGTTTCTGAAAAGGCTTCATTCAGATCGTTTCCATTCGGATTATCAATGAGACTTTTTATGGCTATGAGAACATCCTCAATCGTTGTTTCTTCTGATTGGGTGAGTTCCAGGTCACCAATCAAGAGGACAATCCTATCCCTTGCAGACATAAGCGTATCAAGGATTACACCGGTTAAGGTGATTGTGTCTTTACGGAGCATATCAAGTAAATTTTCAAGTTTATGGGTAAGTCCGGCAATCCGTTCCATCCCCATATATTCAGATGCTCCTTTAATTGTATGAACAGATCTGAAAATATCATTGAGTATTTCGCTATTTCCCGGATCAGATTCCAATTGCAGCAGCTTGGTTTCCATATCCTCCAAGTGTTCCACTGACTCTGTAATGAAATCCTGAAGCAATGATGTATCTATCATGATATTCTCCTTTGCACCTTAACTGTCTTAAATTGGAAGTTTATGATCATTTTAAGGCATCCTTCATTTTTCGCTTAACACTTTAAAGAAGTGCTGAACCGAAGGTTTAGCGTTTTACGTAGGCCTTTGCTAAACCTTCGGTTCAGCACTCCCCATGAAAGTGTAAACTACTTCTGGGCTATTATGAAGGATACCCATTTTAATATGAGATTACTACATGTTCTGTTAATATTTTATGTTTTCTGTAAGAATTATTATGTAACATTCTAAGTCAGGCGTAACGTATTTGTCAGGCAGACAGGTTTAATGGTGATGTGGCTGACCGCAAGCGCAAACCAATATTCAAACATGGGGTCTGTCACCTCTTTCATCTGTTTCAGCCGCGTAAACCCGGCCATTTTCCAAGTAAACGTTATAAAAATCAAATATTTTTACCATTTCACGCATCTCCCTGATATCATCACGAATAGATTCGATGTCCTGATCCAACTGAGGAAAATTGACAGAATTGATTTCAACTCGTGTAATCCTGCGAATCCCGTCAATAAGGTCCAGAGAATATTTGGTGTGATTCCAAATATGCAACAGCACTTCTTGCAGGTTGACAGCCAGTTCGTTTATCAACTCGGCAATTTTACCAATTTCATCCTGTGTTCTGACAGGAACCGTTTCATTTAAATGCCCGGCTGCGATTTTATCGGCTGATCGGACAATTTCATCCAAAGGTGAAACAATATTGCGAATAAAAATAAACACAGTGATAATGAGGAAGGGCAGAACAATACTCATAATCAGAATCATGCGGTATTGCAGTTGTTTTAATAATTCCTGGATGTTCCCCATAACGGCCTTCTGATCTTTTTCCTCAATGATGACTTCGTTTATATTTTCTACAATCAGCGTGGTAAAGCGATCGCTCCCCACTTCAAAAATAAGCTCTCCCCCCACGACCAGAGATATAAAAACGACTGATAGAAAATAGAACAATAGTTTTCTACGAAATTTAGACCGCCCCGTGCGGCGTTCGGAATTTTGATTTTGCATTATCGATTTTCCTTGGCGCTAAACAATTATATGGCCTTATCCAACTATGGCGTCAGCCTTTAATAGAAGTGGGAGCATGTTCGGTTTCGGAACGGCCATTTGTCATATATTGTTGATAAGATTGAGTATCTCGCCTGATTTGTTTTTATTCACATATCCGATGGCTCCTAGATGGGCGGCATTTTTACTGTAGGCTTCCACGTTAAAATTGGATAAAAACAATATTTGCGCTTCATCATCGTGTTGCAGAATCTCTTTGGCAGCGGTTAAACCATCCATCCCACGCATTGTAACATCCATTGTCACGAGATCCGGTTTTAATGATTGATACATCCTTATCGCTTCCTGGCCGCTTTGGGCTTCACCAACGATCTTATGACCACCTGGCTCAAGTGTTTTTCGAATCATTTTGCGCATAATTGAAGAATCATCTACAATTAAAATGCGTTTACACATAAAGCATCCCTCCTGATTTTCGGGCTATTGATTATAAAATGCGCTATTTTTCTAATGTCAGGCTCAGGAGAACAGGTGGTGTACACTGAAACCTCAAATATGAAGATCAACGGGTATAAGAGCCCGGCTTATCAATTTGTCATCCTGACACCTAGACATTTGTTGGCTACTCCTAAGTTATTGTTAGACGCCAATACCATATAATATGATGTTCTCAATATGGGTCTAGGCAGCAATAACTTCTTTCAATTTTTTAAACTCATCCACCATCAGGATACAGTTAAAATCAAGTAGAATCAGCAGGTGTTTATCAAGCTTACACACGCCTTTTATATATTGGCTTTCAAGCCGGGCAACAACAATATCGGGAGGTGGTTCCAGCGTATCTTCATCTATCTTTAACACCTGGGTCACTGAATCAACAATGAAGCCAGTTGTGCGCCCCTCAATATTGAGGATTAAAATCCAGATATCTTCGTCAGTTGCGTTGTCGCTTTTATATAGGCCGAGGCGTTTACGCAGATCAATGACAGGTACAATATTTCCCCGGAGGTTGATAATGCCCTCAATAAAATCGGGTGAATTGGGTACGGCCGTGATCGGCGCTGAACGAATAATCTCTTGCACCATCAGGATACTCACTCCGAACAGCTCCTGGCCGATGCCAAAGCCAACCAATTGAGTCCGTTGTGAATCTTCAGATAAGTCTTCATTTACATTTGTATTGATATAGGAATCGGGCATTTTTCCCTCCTTTTTTGTTGTGCCCGGGAGAGCCCAATGTCGCTCCCGGTCCTTGGTTATATTTTGAAAAATAATTTGGTTACTGACTTTTCAGAGCCATTTCATTCATTTTGGCCGCCAATTGCGTATCGGCGACAATCATGTCAATATTGCATTGATTCATAGCAGCCTGGACCATCTCCTTGCTTAAGCATGTACCAGGTTCCTGGACAATTGACACTCCCCCTTGTCGGCTGATTTCACTGATTCCCTCGACGCCGTCATTGCCGGAACCGGAAAGAATCACGCCGACAGTGCGTTTGGCAAATCGTTCAGCTATAGAAAACATCAACATGTTAATCGCTCCTTTGCGTGAAGGAAACGGGGATGGATGCACCTTTAAAATCGCCCGGCCTTCTTTAATTGCAACTGTTGCGTATTCGGTTCCACATATAATATAACAGACACCTGCTTTAATCGCATCATCGTTGCGCGCTCGACGTACTTTGATAGCGCTATTGGATTCCAGGTAACCGGTAAAGGCATCCACATGTATCGTAGGTGCATAAACGACAATCAAAAAAGCCGCTGGCAGATCAGCACGTAGTTTAGGGATCAGTTTTAAAAGGACGCCATATCCACCTTCTGCAGCGCCAATAGCATAGATTGATTGACAAGGCTTGCGTTGCCTGGTATTTTCCGCATCAACTCCTTGTTTAGGACGCACCACTCGTACCGATTTAATCTCCACATTCGCCGCCAAAGTCACTTTATTGACAATATCAAGTTTTTGCTGATCAACCGTAATGTCTAATGCGCGAGATGGTTTGGGAATGAAATCAATCGCTCCGAACTTCAAAGCGTTAAAAGTTATGTCGGCACCTTCTTGGGTGAGGGCGCTAAACATAACGGTCGGTTTCGGATATTTTATCATAATATACTTTAACGTCGTCAAACCACTCATCACCGGCATATTAATATCCAGTGTAATTACATCCGGATTCAAACGGGGAATCATTTCCAGCGCCTCAACACCGTTGCCGGCTTCGCCAACAACACGTATATGATCATAAGACTCCAAAATACCTCGAATCACTCGACGTATCAGTTTAGAATCATCCACAATCAGCAGTTTGATACGTTTTTTTTCCTTAGCGATGCGTCGAAAGTTGACGGCTAATTCCTGGGGAGCCCCATTGGTAACTCCGGGAACCGGCTTAGGCACTGTGATCGTATCACCGCAACGTTGACATAATATCTTGCGTGCCTCTTGTTTGACGCCATTAAAAGAAAGGTTATGCTTTTTTCCGCACTCTTCACAAAAAATTATCATCGCTTTTCTTTCATTTTTACCTTTTCTGTACTTGTTAAACTGTTTCCTTCGGTGTTTACTGATGTTTTGTTTATGATTTCTCTCTATATCAATGCAAATTTAATGCCAACGTATTCTAGGAATCAATCTTGCGCTATTCTTGATTATAGGGAGAGTTGATAATTTAGTGTATCATAATAGGTCGTTTCATTTGCCTCAAAAATTTAAAATGCGTCATATTGAGACACACAAAATGATAAGAAGGAAAAGAGGAAGAATTAGAAGGCGTGATAATAAAGAAAGGGCTTTAGACGTTGATAAAATCACATTCCTGAATAAAAATGAGGCTAAAATTTAATTCAGCCTATATTCTATCTCTGAAATTTATACCATTAGACTGGAAGAAGATACGCTTTTCACTTTATTTTATCTTGATATTTGCGCAAAAGTCCCCGTAATTGATCGTAAGTGAGTTCCAATTGCCGGGCCGTTTTTTTTTGATTATGCTTGCAGGATGCGAGCGCTTTGGATAGAAGTGTAATTTCCAGCGTTTCCACGGCGGCTTTAAAAGGCATTATGAAAAGATCATTCGGAATGGATGTTTCAGTTTTAACGGAGGCAGCGCAATTCGCCGATACGGTAGTATCAGGATATTGATATGGCGAACAAAACGGTTCCAATTCGATTGTATTGATTCGTAGGCCGTTTGTTCGGTAAACCGCCCGCTCCACCACATTTTTTAATTCCCTTACGTTACCCGGCCAGGTATACTGATTTAATGCTGATATGGCATGATCGCTGAAGTGTGGCATTTCATCCAAACCCAATTCTATAGCCATCTGCCGGGAAAAATGTTCAGCTAACAAGCGAATATCACCTTTTCGCACCCTAAGCGGGGGGAGGAACAGGACTTCAAAGGAAAGCCGATCCAACAAATCGGCTTTAAAGCGGCCTTCCGCTACCATCAGAGGCAAATCGGCATTGGTGGCGGCAATAATCCGCACATCCACCTCGACACGTTTTGAACCACCTACGCGCTCAAATGTTTCATATTCGACGACACGCAAGATTTTTTCCTGAACTTCCATTGGAATATTGCCGATTTCATCCAGAAAGAGTGTACCGTTGTCAGCCGTCTCAAACTTCCCGATATGTCTTGCGGCAGCACCTGTGAAAGCCCCTCTTTCATGGCCAAATAATTCAGCGTCAATAAGTGATGGTGTCAGTGCCGAGCAATTTAGCGCCACCAAGGGACCCTGCCAGCGTTTTGAAAGATGGTGTAATCGTAATGCGGCGAGTTCTTTGCCGGTCCCCCGTTCACCAATCAGCAGCACGGGCCGATTAATGGGTGCCACTTTGGAAAGACGCTCCCAAAAGAGCAGGAATTCCTCGGATTGCCCGATGGCTTCATTCATCGCTACAGGCAGTGCGTGATGATATGTTTGTTCAAGTTTCAAGTTTCAAGTTAATTTGGCGAAAATAGCTAATTATGGCATAAAATACTATAAATCGGTAATTTATACCACATTACATATGGTGCTGTCAAGTTTACAATCTATTGTAAATACAAGTAATTAACTATTTAATTACTTATGGCATGATTTGTGCAAACATAATTATAAAAGGTTATCAAGTAACTTGCAACTTTACACTTTTAAACAAGGAGGATTAATCATGGGAATTTTTACAAGATTCAGAGACATTGTAAGCTCTAACATCAATTCAATGTTAGATAATGCGGAAGATCCGGAGAAAATGGTCAAACTGATGATCAGGGAAATGGAAGACACTTTAGTAGAGCTGCGCGCCTCTTGCGCCGGCGCAATGGCCGGTAATATGAAAGTACAGCGTAAATTGGATGAAGTCCGTAACCGCGCGGTGTATTGGAGAGGAAAAGCGCAGCTTGCTGTTGAAAGAGGCCGTGATGATCTGGCTCGGCAAGCGCTCAAAGAAAAACGTCGTTATGCTCAATGGACAGATTCTTTAGAAAACGAGGCAATCGAACATGGCAGCATCGTCGGGCAGTACAAGGACGATATTCGTCAACTCGAGGATAAACTTAAAGCCGCTAAAGATAAGAGGCGTCTTCTTGTTCAACGCGAGATTCTGGCCAAACGGAAAAAGGAGGCTCGTACTGAGGTTCACCGAGTGGATAGTTCACAGGCAGTGCGCAAGTTCGAGCAACTTGAAAATCGAATTGAACGGATGGAAGCTGAAGCGGATATGGTCAACTATGGCCGTAAAAGCAGCTTAGAGGAAGAATTGGATAAGTTGGAAACAGCGGATGACGAAATTGAAAAAGAGCTATTGGCTATAAAATCCCGGTCTGATAAAAATGACCAAATTACCTCTAATGTATAATCAGCTTGCAAAGGAGGGATGATTATGAAAATGCTTTTCGTGTTAGGGGGTTCTTTGGGCCTCATCATCCTGGCGATTGCTGCTATTGGCGGTATTATTCTTTTCAGCATCAAAATTATCAAGGGAGGGTTTTCCCATAAAGATCGACAACATCTGGCCGGGGAAACTAAAATGGTTCAGGATATTTACCAGGGACTGCGTAAAATGGAAACGCGCGTCGAATCGCTGGAAACCCTCCTTATGGATCAAGATAGAAAGGGGGATAAGCAATGGGACGATTTCAACAGATAATTGACGGTGGCATGTATCGCGCTCGGGACGGAGTTATCCTGGGAGTTTGTAAAGGGATTGCCGAATTTTATGATTTTTCACTATTTTGGGTTCGTGCGGTCTTAGTGGCGTTGTTCGTTTTCACCGGATTTTGGCCTATTGGTGTAATCTATATATTCGCCGCTCTTTTGATGAAACCGAAACCGGTGATTCCGTTAGAAACTGAAGATGACAGGGAATTTTATGATAGCTACACCCATTCCCGCAAAGCCGCCGCCAATCGTCTGAAACGCAGATATGACAATTTAGAACGCCGCATCCGGCGGATGGAAGACCGGGTGACCAGTCAGGAATATGATTTTGAACAGAAATTGAACGCTTGACTTTGTAACTAAACTGCTTTAGAAAAAATACAAAGAGTCCGAGAGTCCTTTTTATTCTTGGACTCTTTCTATTTGATACGATTTCTGACACTTGTATAATAGGGATCTGCTTTAATGAAAATAATGATCAGCGGAAAAGGCGGCAGCGGGAAAAGCACCCTTGCAGTGTTATTGGCCAAGGCGTTA
>JAOZRC010000855.1 GCA_029940345.1 Desulfobacterales bacterium | reverse complement strand
GGATGCACCACCGCTGAAAGCAGCAGCGTATCCAACACCGGATTGATAAAGCGGATGCCCGTTGATGCCTCTTTGATTTGCAGCATCCGCATGTCAAAGGCCGCATTATGGGCGACAAGCACCGTGCCTTCGGCAAAACACTGAAATTGGGGCAATACTTTATCAATCGTGGGTTGTCCCTCAAGCATTTGAGGTTGAATACCGTGGAAACGGATCGATTCAGGAGGCAGCGGCCGCTCAGGATTAACCAATTGATCGAAGTATTCATCATAAAGCAGACGATTATTAATGATCCGCAATGCCCCCACTGAGATGATTTCATCACCGCCACTCGGATTGAGCCCGGTGGTTTCGGTGTCAAAAACCGTATAGCTCACTTTGGTCAACAGGAGGTTGTCGAGATCGGGAATTTGGCCGGGTTGGTTAAACAAATCGAAATCATAAAATTCCGGACGATTTCCCAGGGAAATACGAGGCCGCCACTGGCGTTCTTTTTCCACTGCCACAGAGGCCGAAGGAAAAACCAACCGGAGACAGGCTCTTGGGCCTGATTCCATTTGGGTTTCGGTTCCAGATTCGCTTTGCGGCCATATTTCGGCGCAATGACGTTCCAATACATCTTTCATAGGCAAAGGCAGGCCTTCGCCTTTGATCATCAATTTTCGACCTTGCCACTGCCGCAACGTTTCCAAGGACAATACGCACCCTGAGTAAATCAGATCGATCTGTAAAAACCGGTCATTTTTTTGAGTGTCAGTTCTTTGGGTTCTATAAATAAATCGTTTGATTCCTTCGGTTTCTTTAAGCTGGGCGATTAGAAAGCAGATAGCGTAAACCAGCGCCAGGTGGTCGCCTCTGATCATCATATTTTCGGCACCTTTTTCAAAAGTGATTTTAACCGCCAGTTTTTCCTCCGCTTTCTTCTTAACCGCATTTGCAAGATCGCTACAGCGCATGTTATCCAAGGGCCACTGGCTATCACCGGATGAGCGGGTCTCTTTTTCCAACTGATCAAGACGTCGGCTTAGAACAACAGATTCATCCAGGATCACTTTTTTCAGGTACTCCTGTTCTTGAGCCAGCATATCCGGATAGGCGGCCATGGTTTCAATCGCAGCACGAATCGCGCCGATAGACGAGCGACTCAGAACCGTAAGCGATTCCAGGAAAACATCACGCTTGGCGGCTGATTGTGCTTGTTGGGTGATATCGTATAATACGAGAATAAATCCGTACATCTCCCTGTCTTCCCGGAGAATCGGAATCGTTTGAATACGCAGTAACACATTGTTTGCACTTGGGATAATAAACTGATAAATTATATTTTCTTTTTTCTTATTGATCGCATACGTCATTTCATCAAGAGCGTGAACAATTAAATATTTATCCACCACACCGAAAACGGAGCGACCCAATCCGAGTAGTCGTGCCGAAATGTAGTGATCGTCGTCAGCTTGACCGTTACGGCTTAACAGGCGGCGCGCTCGTTTATTATAAAGCAGAATCTGACCTTCGACATTGCAGATTACCACGCCCTCCGGAAGCCCCGAAATCACCGCCGCCAACGTATTTTTTTCCTCTTCCAGTTGGGCCTTTTCCCTGACTATTTTCTCCTTTTCGTGGCTGTGTGATCGCTGCATACGATCGGCATTGGCATTAATAATTTCAGCCAACCGGACAATATTTTTGCCGCCTTCCAGTTTAATTCGGTGCGATGGGTTAACGGTGCTGATCAACAAGGTTTCATCTGCCAATTTAGCCAACGGAATCATATACATGTTGACCATAAAATCTAGCATAAAACCGATTGCGGAGGATGCCAGAATTAAAATAATAAAAATATGGCCCGCGTAATCTTTGACGATTTGCCACATCACAGTTTGTTGATGGGGTTCCAATTGCGCCCAAATATAGTGTGTCACCAAAGCGATGCTTACGACGATGCCGAACAGGGACCCAAGCGCGAATATCCAGAATTTATTTTTAGTTTTCAATGTGATGGCCCAGCCCTTTCAAGGTGATTCTCATCTGACTTTTCTTATGAGTATAATACATCTGGCAGCCTGATTACAAGGTCGTTTTTAACTTTTTCCTAAACTGAGTCATTTCCAAATGTCAAAGCTAAAAAACATTCGGCTACCAGTACAAGGCGGGACAAAATAAACCGGAAAGCCGTTCCGGTACTTCAACCTTGATGCGGCTATGAACGACGCGGAACAACTTTCCATGTTACGTTTATGTTGACAGCCTGATTTGTCAAATGTGTTGCATTCCGCGGACACCGCATACCCTATTAAATATTGACGTGTTTCAAATTTTCTGACAATGTGTTTTCGTGTTATCGGAAAGTCTCGACAGTCATAAGTTCTAACTTGTAAAAAGACAGGGGCTTGCACTTTGTGCATGAAGAACATGTAGCCAATTAGGTATAAACAAGGAG
>JAOZRC010000177.1 GCA_029940345.1 Desulfobacterales bacterium | reverse complement strand
AAATTTATGGGTTACATCCTATTCCCGTAAACTACGAACCAACAAAATCAATGGTTTACATTGGATTATGGTTTGATTTTATAATACCTGCACTGTACCGAACAATTGAACAATCGAATGCCGGACAATCGAACGACGAAAATCGGATAAACTACGGATTTATGCACTTGGCACTTTTATTCGAATGTTCGTAATTTATATGTTCGTCATTCGATTATTGCAGCAAGATAATAAAAAGCGAAGAGCTATTGGTTTACAATCCCTTTCTGATGCATATTTTTAAAACCCCATTTTTTCAGGAGGCCTTCTTTCAGGAACATATTCATGGGGTAATTCACCATCATTCCATGCGCGGGAAACATAAAGATTGCAGTAGCAACTGCCAAATTCCTTGACATCGGGCTCGCGGTAAACGCAGGGGCAGATGATGTCTTTATCCACATCGCGGTCTCCGGATGCCAGCCGGCAGGGGCAAGCCATATAGCCATAGCGGTCCCGGTTAATCAACAGGGACTCCAACAATTCCATCACGCGGTCGCGATCGTTGGCAAAACAATATCCCTGGGGTTCATGCACCATGCGGAGCTTGTCATACAGTTCGTCAGCTTGCATTATAGTCCCAGCGCCTCCCTTATTTTATCTTCCTTGTATCCCACAATGACTTTATCGGCGATGACAATCGTCGGAAAAGAACACTTGGGGTTAAACTTTTTCACATCCGCGAGAATCGCTTTTCTTTCTTCGCCTTGAAGCGTGTCAACATCCACAAAATCGTATTGCACAGTACACTCTGAAAGCAGTCTTTTCGTTGATTTGCAATGACTGCATGTACTCAACGAAAAGACTTTGACCTGTTTTTCTGTCATCTTTTTTATCCTTTGGTTTCCCTTTATCAGCAAAAATAATTACCTATAATCTAACGATCTTCAATCGGTTCAAAAAGACACTCTTCAGGCCCGCAATATTCACCGACATAATCCGATTCCGGACGATACAGCGCCGGTTTGGGAGCCGCTTCGGCAAATTGTTCTTCAATTACATGTGCGGCCCATCCGGCGATTCGCGAGATCGCAAATATGGGGGTGAATTGGTCTGCCGGTATTCCCATATAGTAATATACCGTCGCGCTGTAGAAATCGACATTGACATAAATTTCTTTTCCTTTTTTATTCTTAAAGGCTTTTTTAGCGACTTTTTCCAATTGCACCGAAAGATCATACCATTTGCCCTCCCCAGCGCGTTTACCCAGTTTTTGGGACATGGGTGCCAGGATATGCGCCCTGGGATCATCCGTCTGATAAACCGCATGGCCCAGCCCCATGATCACACCACCGGATGCGAGGGTGTTGTCAACATAATTTTCCACATTGTCCACGGAGCCGATTTCGAGGAGCATTTGCATCACCCGCGTATTGGCCCCACCGTGCAACGCGCCGGATAACGAACCCACGCCGGCCGCCACAGATGCATACATGTGGGCCTTGGTGGAAGCCACTTCCCTGGCGGCGAAGGTAGAAGCGTTAAACGAGTGTTCCGCATGCAGCACCAGACATGTGTCAAAGAAGCCGGCGGTTTCTTCATCAGGAATCACACCGGTCAGCATATATAAGAAATTGGCCGCATGATCCAGTTCCGGGTTGGGTTCCAGAGGCCTTTTATTATTGCGGATACGCTCCCAGGCCGCCACAATGGTTGGGAATTTGGCGATCAGACGAATCGCAATTCGTAACGCCGCATCACGGGAATGCTCCTTGGCATCCGGATCATGATGCGCCAGCATGGCGACGGCCGCCTGAAGAATATCCATGGGCAAGGCATCTTTGGGCCTGGTTCGGAGCGCATCTGTCAACTCGTCAGGAAGCGTTCTTTCACTGGCAAGGCGCTTTTTAAGCTGCCCAAGTTCCTCTTCGCCAGGAAGTTTTTCATAAAGAAGCAGGTAAACAACCTCTTCAAACGAAACTTTGCCGGCAAGGTCTTTGGCAAGGTAGCCCCTGTAAACCAACTTTCCCACCGCCCCGTCCACATCGCTGATTTTCGTGCTGGCGATGGTGACGCCACGAAGCCCTGTATTTTGAATCGCCTGCGTTTCAGATTGGCTTGAATTGTCCATTATTTTACCTCCTCTTTTCGTTTCTGGTTGTTTTATTAAACGGTACTTAAGAAAGCCAAAATCAGAATACTATATTATAATTCATAAATCAATTCCAATTCCTTTAACTCTGATATTCAAGAATCATGCCAAACCAATAATCATAATAAATGCTAAAATCAGCCCTTTTTAGTGATAATTCAGTGATGAGATCGTTTCATTTTTCAATTATGGGACAATTATGTATCACAATGTGTCATAATACAACAGTCTTGTTCTTGAATTACTGATTGCACTTTAACATTAAATCGTATATGAAAATATGTGTTTATTTCGTCAGTTTCAATACCAGAGGCTAAGACCAAGCGAATATGTTATGAAGTAACTTTAAACTTTTCAACCTGTGCGGTTGACATAAAATGTAGGGTCAGCAACGGTTTGGCACTCACTCGGTTTATTAACGATCAGTAGGCAAAGCGACGTATTTTGTTAAATCAAACGGCCTTTGCCCACCGACTTTTTAGTCAACGGTGGGCATCGCTGGCAAAAATTGGTGCAGTAACCATGTTTGGTTTCCAGCGATGCCCACCCTACGGAAAAATCAACTTCACAGGTCGAAACTTTTCACTTCAAGCTTTAAACTTCAATTGGGACGTAAGGATAATTTATGATTACAGTGAAGACGCCAAAAGGCTGTAAACTCAAGATTGCCGGAAAGCCTTCTCTTGACCTGGATAGGTTGGCAACGCCTGCCAGTGTGGCGATGCTGCCCGCCAGAATACCGTTTGTAAAGCCCCGGTTGAAAGTGAAAATCGGTGATCGGGTGAAAATCGGAACACCCCTTTTTGAAGACAAACGCCGACCGGCAATTCAATTCGGATCTCCCGGCGGCGGTGTGGTTGATGAAATCTGTTTCGGTCCGCGGCGCATCATCAAAGCGATTGTGATCCGCCTGGATGACAACGAGGAACATGTTCAATTCACCTCATTGACCGCCCAGGATATCGAAGCGGCCACCCGGGATGACCTGATTAAGGCGATGCAAGATGGCGGCGTCTGGCCATTTATCAAAGCACTTCCCTTTCGAGATATTGCCAACCCTGAAGAACCGGTTCCCGGTATTTTTGTCAACCTGGGCGCCAGTGAGCCGTTTCTGCCTCAATCCCAAGTCTATCTCCGAAACGCCACTGACCTTTTTGAAAGCGGCATCAATCTGTTACGCAAACTAACGCCCCATGTTTACGTGACGCGACCGCCAGGCAAAGCACCCGTGGTCAAGGCCTTGAAACACCTGATCACGCACACCTGCAAGGGCGCTTATCCGGTGGATGATCCCGGTGTTCAACTGTATCATAGCAAAAAATCATCTGATGAAAACCGGTCATGGTATATTGACGGCCAGGATTTGCTTCACTTGGCCCGTTTTTTTGAAACCGGCCGTTACCCCATCGAACGGATTATGGTTTCAGGCGGCAATCTGGCGCATGCCAACAAGCATTTTATAACACGTACAGGCATTCCGCTGGCAACTTTGGGAGGCTGTCACGATGGGCAAGCGGCTGCCGGCGCGCGTTTCATTGTAGGCGGCCTGTTCAGGGGATACACGAGCGAAATTGACAGCTATATGGGTTTTTATGAAAATGCGTTGACCCTGATTGCCGAAGGCGATGAAAAAGAGGCCTTTGGTTTTATGCGTCCCGGATACGGCAAACCCAGTTCTTCAAATACATTTTTATCCGTTTATAACCCGTCGGATATTAAAACAGACTGTGGGATGCACGGGGAACGCCGAGCCTGTATCAATTGCGGTTTTTGCGTCAACGTGTGCCCGGTGGATATTCTGCCCCAGTTCACTTATAAGTGCGTTCGCGCCGATGAAGTTGAAGAATCCCTGGCGAATGGTCTTCTTGATTGTGTCGAATGCAGCCTTTGCACGTATGTATGTCCCTCCAAAATAGAGCTCTGCGCACGGTTTAAACAAGCGAAGGAAGCTTACTACAAGGAACTGACCTGATGATGAAGCCCATCCGAAACCTCTTTGACGCCCAGAGACGTCATTTTGCTCAGGGCGGTAAATTTGAAAGATTCCATCCGCTTTTTGAAGCCACTGAAAGCTTTTTCTTTATTCCGGGGCTTTCCACCCAAAGCGATGCCCATGTGCGCGACAGCCTGGACTTGAAACGCTTTATGAGTTTTGTGATTCTGGCGCTGATGCCCTGCCTCTGTTTTGGCATTTATAACGTCGGTTATCAGTCGCTCATGGCATCCGGAAAATATCCGGCTTTGCTTCCTGCTGTCATTTCAGGACTGCAAACAGTTCTGCCATTGATTATTGTGTCTTATACGGTGGGGTTTTTCTGGGAAATTCTGTTTGCGATCATCCGTAAAAAAGAGATCAGTGAAGGTTTCCTGGTAACCGGTCTCCTGTTTCCGCTGACCCTGCCGCCGACCATCCCGCTATGGCAGGTTGCCGTGGGCATCTCTTTTGGCGTGGTTATCGGCAAAGAGGTCTTTGGCGGAACCGGCCGCAATATCCTTAATCCGGCCCTTTGCGGTCGGGTGTTTTTATTCTTTGCCTATCCGATGCGTATGTCAGGCGATGCAGTCTGGACAGTCGTCAGTGATAAAACCGCAGATGCCTTGAGCGGTGCCACGCCGCTTGCCGTGGCCGCCCTGACCCCATCTGGGGAAACTGTTGAAACCGCTTTGACCAGCGCTAACTACCCAATTGAAACCCTTTGTTTGGGCCTATACCCGGGTTCCGTGGGTGCGACATCGGTGCTGGCGTGTCTGATTGGCGCCACCTTGCTTATCGTTGTGGGCATTGCCTCCTATCGAACGATCATTGGCGGCGTAATCGGTGTTCTCGCTGTCGGCTATCTGCTCAATCTGCTCGCTTCCGAAACGTCGATGGCTTGGTTGTCATTGAATCCGTGGCATCATTTGGTGATGGGCGGTTTTGCTTTTGGCATCATTTTTATGGCCACTGATCCGGTCAGTTCACCCGGTATGAACGCTTCCAAATGGATTTACGGATTTGCCATCGGTGCGCTTACGGTGCTGATTCGCGTGTTTAATCCGGCTTATGCCGAGGGCGTTATGCTGGCAATCATTTTTATGAACCTGTTTGCCCCTTTGCTGGACTATTTTGTAATCTGGCAACGGTTAAGAAAGAGGCTGGCCAATGTCTGATAATCTCAAATCGGTCTTGTTTGCGGTTGCCACAGCGATTATTTGCAGCACCCTTCTCACGGCCGCCGCCCTGGGACTTAAACCTTATAAAACGCGCAATTTGGTGGTGGATAAGCAGAAAAACATCTTAAAAGCGGTGGGGCTGATTGATGCGAACAAACGTTATTCGCCGGAAGCGATTGAAACGCTGTACACTCAAAATATCAAGAATCTCCATGCGGCTCCCGACGGTCGGATTTTAGCGGAAAATGAAACCCAGGAAGCGGCTCTGTCCTTATGGCTATATATGGTCGACGAACAACCGCAATGTTATGTGATTCCCATTAACACCCGTGGTCTTTGGGGGCCCATCCGGGGGTATATGGCGCTGGAAAAAGATGGCTCCACCATTTCGGGATTCACGGTTTATAAACATTCGGAGACACCCGGTCTGGGCGGCGAAATCGAGCGGGCCTGGTTTCAGAAAAATTTCAAAGGTAAGCAGATCACAGATGTCACCGGCGACTTTGTTTCAATCGGAGTAGCCAAGGGGCGTGTTGCCGATACGGTGCCTGATCCCAAGCAAGCCAATTTTGTGGATGGCATCAGCGGTGCGACGCTGACGGGCAAATTTCTGACTGAAGGATTAAAAGTGATCCTGCATGAATATGAACCTGTGTCGATCAATTTTCGGCAGCGTAAAGTAAGTACTCAAAAGTGACAAGTTTTCTTGTTCCCACGCTTTGCGTGGGAACGCACTCCGAGACGCTTTGCGTCTTGAAAGCTCAGAGTTGCAAAGCGTTTAAATCATTTCGGCGGAAACTGTAGGACGCGAAGCGTCCAATCTGCATTCCCACGCAAAGCATGGGAACGAGGGTTTTCGTTGGAAGCAATGATGGATGACACTATGAAAATCACACACAGCCAAGCATTTAAAACATTCACCGAACCGCTGGGGCGCAATAATCCGATTTCGATTCAGTCTTTGGGAATCTGTTCCGCCCTGGCAGTCACCGTTCAAATCAAAACAGCCATCGTCATGGGTCTTTCACTGACCTTTGTGGTTGCCTTTTCCAGTATGATTATCTCTTTGATGCGTCATCATATCCCCAGGAATATCCGCATGATTGTGGAACTGAGCGTTATCGCAACGCTGGTGATTTTGGCGGATGAAGTGCTGCAAGCGTTCTTTTATGACATCAGCAAGCAACTGTCCGTTTTCGTCGGTCTGATCATCACCAACTGCATCGTTATGGGGCGTGCTGAAACCTTTGCCCTGGGAAATCCGCCGGGGTTAGCTTTTTTGGACGGGCTGGGCAGCGGCGCGGGCTATGGCGTGGTGCTGGCTACCGTCGCGTTTATCAGGGAGTTTCTCGGTTCCGGCAAACTCTTGGGCTATCCGGTGATCCCGCAATCCTTTTATAACGCCGGTTATGAAAATATGGGATTCATGCAACTGGCCCCGGCGGCTTTTATCATTATCGGACTTTTGGTGTGGCTGCAAAAAGCACTATCCAAGGAGAAGGGCTAAGGAGTAGGCAGATGGAAAATTTGATCAGTATTTTTCTGAATTCGGTATTTGTCGGTAATATTTTATTGGCTTATTTCCTGGGCATGTGTTCGTTTGTGGCCGTGTCCCAAAATATGGACACCGCCATCGGACTCGGCTTTGCGGTGGTCTTTGTTCTGTCTGTCACTGCGCCGGTCAACTGGGTCGTGTGGCACTATCTGCTTAAGCCGGGGGCCTTGGCCTGGGCGGGGCTGCCCACAGCCGATCTCAGTTTCTTAAAATTGATCACCTTCATTGCCGTCATCGCGGCCCTGGTTCAAGCCGTGGAAATGGTGATTGATCGCTTTTCGCCGGCCTTGTACGGTTCCCTGGGTGTGTTTCTGCCATTGATTGCGGTGAACTGCGCGATTTTGGGAACATCCCTTTTTATGGCCGAGCGCGAATACACTTTTTTGGAAACCCTGACATTCGGCGTCGGTTCCGGCGTCGGGTGGATGCTTGCCATCGTCTCCATGGCCGCGATCCGTATCAAACTCAGGTATGCGGACACGCCCGAAGGCTTGCAAGGCTTTGGCATCACCATGATCGTCAGCGGTCTCATGGCGATGGGATTTATGCTTTTTTCAGGAATTACTTTATAAGGGTGCCGGGTATATGAACGGTAGGGTGGGTGAAGCGCAGCGTAACCCACCGTATTGACCGGCTTGAATGATGGTGGGTTACGCTACGCTTCACCCACCCTACGAAAACAGGAGCTTAAATTGGATTTCTTCATCAGCGTCGCAATTTTTTCTTCCCTTATTTTTCTGCTCGTAGGAATGCTTTTGTTTGTTCAAGCCCAAGTGGTGCAAAAAGGGGACCGGCGGATTATCATTAACGATAATGATGAAAACCCGATCCTGACGCCGGCCGCGCAGCCCCTGTTGTCCGCCTTGTCCGGCAACGGCATCTTTATCCCGTCCGCATGTGGCGGCGGCGGCTCTTGTGGGATGTGCAAATGCAAAATTGATGAAGGCGCCAGGGGGTTTTTACCCACCGAACTGATTCATATCAACCGTAAGGAACTCAAAGCCAATATACATCTGGCCTGTCAGTTCAAGGTAAAGGAAGACCTAAGAATTCAGTTGCCGCCTGAAATATTAGATGTAAAAAAGTACAATGCCACCGTTGTATCCAATGCCAATGTGGCAACTTTTATCAAAGAGTTGGTGTTGGAGACCGATCCGCAAGATGAGTTAAAATTCAAGGCCGGAGCCTATATCCAGATTGATGTCCCGGAATATGAGCTTTCTTTTACGGAATTCAGAACCCGAATTGCGGAACAGTTCCGACCAGAGTGGGATCGTTTCGATCTGTGGGGAGTGCGCGCCACATTAGAAGAACCGATCTTTCGGGCGTATTCGCTGGCCAACCCGCCATCGGAGAAAAACCGATTGAGATTCACCATCCGCATCGCCACACCGCCGCCGGGTGCAATGGAAGCGCCTCCCGGCAAAGGATCCTCCTATATTTTCAATCTCAAACAGGGGGACAAAGTCACATTGAGCGGACCTTATGGCGATTTTTTTGTCAAAGACTCCCAAAGAGAGATGTGCTTTATCGGCGGTGGCGCCGGCATGGCCCCATTGCGCAGTCAGATACGCGATCAGCTTGAAACTCAGAACACTACAAGAAAAATCTCTTTCTGGTACGGTGCCAGATCGGTACGCGAACTGTTTTTTTACGATGAATTCAAAGAATTGGAAGCAAAGCACGCTAATTTTGACTACCATGTGGCGCTCTCCGCCCCACTGCCCGATGAAAATTGGAAGGGGCCGACCTGTTATATCCACCACTGTCTCAAGGAAACGTACCTCGACATGCATGAAGATCCCACCGAAATTGAATACTACCTTTGCGGCCCTCCCATGATGATTGATTCGGTGGCAGCGATGCTTGACAGCCTTGGTGTGGAGCCGGAGATGATCGCTTATGATAAGTTTTGATTTGGAGACGAAGCTGATGTGGAGAAATAAAGTATAATACTAAATGAGATAATATTATGCAAAATGTTCTGACCTCTAAAATAATTAAGAAAAAAATTAGTGAATATAAAAACGAAGCTGCAACGAATGAAATCATAGCCAGCTTTATTCAATTTTTTATCAATACAAATGGGATTAAATCTGACCGGATTAACACAACTTATGAATGTAGAAGGTATCAGCGGTATCAAGATGCACATTTGTATGATCGAATAAATGCGTCTTTCTCAAATATTTCGCTTAAAGAAATGGAATCTGTTTTTGAAAATCAGATTGATTTGGACAGAAAGAGATCGGAAGGTGCTGTATATACACCGGATTACATAATAGATTTTATAATCAAATATTCATTGAAATTGTATAAAGGAAAATATCCTCCGATCCTGTGCGATCCGTCTTGCGGCAGCGGTGG